>JANXWU010000081.1 GCA_025350985.1 Spartobacteria bacterium
AGTTCGTGAAGAAACAGAAGTTTCACGGCCTCGACAAATTGAACCTGAACAACTCCGTGCAGGATCCGACTTTTATGAGCGAAAGCCTGTGCGGCTCGATCTTTCGCGACGCCGGCGTGCCCGCGCCGCGTGTGAGCGCCGCGCGCGTGTGGATCAACCAGCGCGACCTCGGATTTTTCACCCTGCTCGAAGGCTTCGACCACGTTTTTCTGCGGCACCATTTTGCGAACTATTTCGGTGCCATTTACGATGGGGCGTTCGGCGACATCGACGCGCCCTCGCACAAGCCGAATCATGACGAGGGCATGACTGCGGACTTGAAAGCGTTGGTGGAGGCGTGCCACGAGAAAGACCTGACGTTGCGCCGGAAAAAAATTAGCGCCTTGCTCGATGTCGATGAGTTTCTCAACTACGTGGCCGGTGAGGCGATCACCTGCCACTGGGACGGCTACTCGGGCAACCGCAACAATTACCGGCTTTATCACGATCCCACGTCGGGCAAATTTTTCTTCATGGCGCACGGGATGGATCAGATGCTGGGCGACCCGAATTACACTCTCACGCCGATGGCGGGGATGCTCTGCCGCGTGTTGATGGAGACGCCCGAGGATCGCGCCGCCTATCTCGAGCGGGTGAAAAAACTGCGCGAGAAAGTGTTCCAGCCCGACGTGCTCATCGCGCGCGTGAACCTGATGTCGTCGCGCATTTTACCCGTGATGCGCGAGATGAATGAAAACGCCGCGCGTGAATTCGAGGGCCAGGCGCGCGGCCTCATCGACCGCATCAACAACCGCGCCAAAGGACTCGACCGGCTGTTCGGCGTCCAGCCGCAGGCTTTGAAGTTTGCCGCCGACGGAACGCTCACGCCCAAAGGCTGGGAAGCCAAAGTGGCGGAGGGAAAAGTCGAACTCGACCAGCCGGACGAAGGCGGGAAAAAGCGGCTGCGCATTCGCTTCGGCGACGGCGGCGGTGTGGGTTCGTGGCGGGTGGCGATCACGCTGCCGCAGGGAAAATACCGGTTCGAGGCGATGTGCCGCACGCACGGCATCGCGGACGGCGATGGCGTCGGTCTGCGCCTAAGCGGCGGTCAACGGCCCAAGGGTCTCACGGGCGACACCGACTGGAAAAAGGTGGAGCTCGATTTCGAAGTAGGCGAGCCGGTGCGCGACGTGGTGCTGGTGGCCGAGGCGCGCGCGAGCAAAGGCGAAGCCTGGTTTGACGCGGAGACGTTGAAGCTGCGCAAGCGCTGAGCGGTTCGGAAAAGAGGAATCTGCAACTCAGGAAAGCAGGAAAAGAAAAGTTGTGACTCTGTTTAGAGGGAGTTTGAAAAGTCGGGGCGCGCGCGTTGAAAGCGCTGCGCGGGGCGCGTCCCCGCTCCGCTTTCCACACGCGTCGAGATTTTTTAGACCGCCCTCTTAATCCCGATTCTTCATTGCCCGCGCGCGCGAATCTGGCACGATGCGCGCCCTCTCGATGGCCCATTACAAAACAATTCCCACACCGCCCGGCGAAGCATGGCGCCTGATGAAAACGCGTTTCGTTCCGGTCGCGGTGTTCGTCGTCGTGCTGCTCACGGTCGTGGGATTGTGGCGCAAATATTTGAGCCCCGCCACGCTGCCCGGCGAAGTCGAAGCCGCGGAAACGGGTGCCAGCAGTCCGCAAACCGGCGTGATCACGGAGATCAAGGCGCGGCTGTTTGAAAAGGTCGCGCTGGCGCAGGAACTCGGACGCGTCGTGGTGGCCGATCCCAAAAATCCCAGCCCGATCACATCCACCATCGAAGGAAACGTCACCCGCATCCACCACAGCGCGGGCGACAAGGTGAACGCCGGCGACACGATTTTCACCGTCACCGCCGCGCGCCCGGATCGCATCACGGCGTTCCTGCGGCAGCCGCTGCGGAACGAGCCCGTGGAAGGTCAGCCGGTGCTGGTGCGCCCGCGCACGCATGCGGCTCCCGCGCGCGCGGAAATTTTGCGCGTCGGCTCGCAACTCGCGCCGATTCGTGAATCGCTGCTGCCGTCGGCCCGGATGCACGCGGAACTGGGCCTGCCCATCGTCGTCAGCATCCCGCCGGAGCTGAAACTTTTTCCCGGCGAAATCGTCGATCTCACCCTGCTGCCAAATCCAGCCAAGCCCGCGGAACCCGCGCCCCAGGCCGATCCCACGCCGGCACCCACTCCCGCCAAACCCGCCGACACGCCGAAACCGGCGGGCAAATAGCGCGTCCATTTCGACTCGCATGAAGACCATTGCCGTTGGAAAAAGTGACCTGCGCGCCAGCCGTCTCGCTTACGGTTGCTGGCGCATCGCGG
>JANXWU010000083.1 GCA_025350985.1 Spartobacteria bacterium
CGACGGTGGCCGCGCGCGCGGGCTTCGAGTGCGTGATTTACATGGGCGCGGTGGACATGGAGCGGCAGGCGTTGAACGTCTCGCGCATGAAGTTTCTCGGCGCGAAAGTGGTGCCGGTCACGGCGGGTCAGGCGACGCTGAAGGAGGCGATCAACGAGGCGATGCGCGACTGGGTGACGAATGTGCGCACGACGCATTACATCCTCGGCAGCGCGCTCGGTTCGCATCCGTATCCGATGATGGTGCGCGATTTTCACCGCGTGATCGGGGACGAGTCGCGGCGGCAGATTTTGGAAAAGGAAAAGCGTCTGCCCGATTTGCTCGTCGCGTGTGTCGGCGGCGGGAGTAATGCGATTGGCTTGTTCTGGCCTTTTCTAAAAGACGAATCGGTGAAGATGACCGGCGTGGAAGCGGGCGGCGAAGGGATCACGCGCGGCAAACACGCGGCGCGTTTCCAAGGCGGGAAGCTCGGCGTTTTGCAGGGGACGAAGACGTGGCTGCTCGCCGACGACGACGGGCAAATCGAACTCACGCACTCGGTCTCCGCGGGTTTGGATTACGCGGCCATCGGACCGGAACACGCCTATCTGCGCGACGAGAAGCGGGTCGATTACGACTACGCGACCGACGACGAGGCGCTCTCCGCTTTTCAAAAACTCGCGACGCTCGAAGGCATCATCCCCGCGCTCGAATCGGCGCACGCCATCGCGCACGTCATCAAAGTCGCGCCGAAAATGGCGCGCGGCCAAATCCTGATCGCGAACCTTTCCGGTCGCGGCGACAAAGACGTGACGCAGGCGGCGGAACGGCTGCTGTAGCAGCGGTGGCTACCGCTTTTCTTCCTGCGCGCGCATCTGCTGCACCGCGTTCAAGTTCGCCCGCGCCTGCTGCATGGTCGGATCGATGTGGGTTGCCCTTTTGAAGTGGTGCTCGGCTTCGTCGATGTGCCCCAATTGCATTAAAGCGGCGCCCAGATTGACATGGACGGCGGCGTTCGTCCGCTCCTGATTTTCCAATTTCAGAATCTCGCGATACTCGACGATCGCCTCCTCGTATCGCTGCTGCGCCACCGACCATTCCTGCTCCGCTTCTTCAGCCTTCTTCTCGGCGTCGAGCTTCTCGCTATTTTGCAAATGCGTGCTGGCGGTTTTCTCGAGCGCGTCGGCGAGAGTAGTGCGCATGGAAGGCTCGTCGACCTTGATTCGCACGGCCTTGCGATATTCCTCGATGCCTTCATCGACCTGCCCGGAGATGCAGTAAAACAGTCCGAGATTGTAGTGGCTCTCGGGATTGTCCGGTTTCAATTCCGTGGCGCGCGCGAAGTTTTCCCCCGCCTCCTGATACTTGACTTGCGAAGCCGCCCGGTGCGCGTTTGCCTCCTCCGGCTTGCCCTGCAAGTCGAAATACCACGCCACCCGATCCTCATTCCTCCCCTGCGTGAACAACACCGCGCCGATGTGATTATGCCCCTGCCAAGTGTCGTCGTTTTTGGAAAGCGTGTCGCGCCACAGCCTCTCTTCGCTTTGGTAAATGCTCGCGCGGTCCCAACTATAAATCATCATCGCCGACAGAATCACCGCGCCGATACCCATGAGCACGGGCCTCAGTTCGCGCGAGCATTTTTGCCACAGCCACACCGCGCCCGCGCACACGGCGGCGATCACGGCGATGTCCGAGAGATATTGAAAATGGTCGGCGACGAGCACGTTCAGCCGGAGGTAGGACATTTTTAAAAAGCCCATCACCGGCAGCAGCGTGACCACGAAATAAGTCATCACCGCAAACGGAACCCGCGCCCAGCCGTCGCGGTGGCGATAGAGCGCGATCATCGTCCAGATCAAACCGAGCAGCGGCAGAAAATCCAAAACGCGCGGGTCCGTGATCGGCCAGCGATGGTAAATCGTGGTGAGATGCGCGGGGACGAAGACCTTGTAAAGGTACCACCACACCGACCAGCCCGCGCTCGAGAAGCGCCGCAAAAGGTGGCCGATGGGAATGTCCTCGTCGCCGATGGCACGTCCGTATTGGAACCAAACCGTGATCGCGCCGAGCAGCACGGCAATCTGGAAAAAGGCAATGCTGCGGACGAGAAAACGGTTTAACCGGCGGCCCCAAACTCCTTCGCTCAAGCCCCAAAATCCGCTGCCGATGCAGATGAGAGCCAGGAACCAAAACTCATGGTCGAGATGGCCTTTCTTAAACATGTGCGAGGCAAAGATGCGCGGCTCGGTCAGGCTTTCGTGGACGCGGTGAAAATAGGAGTTGAACTCGAACAGATATTTGAGCGCCCACAACCCGCCGACCACGCCAAGCGCGCCGACGATTCCGTTCGTCCATTTCAGCAACTGCCGCTCGCCCTCGTCCTCGATGGGGTCGCGCATCGGGCCGTTGAAACCGTGCCGCCACCACGCCAGCAAAAGGAGCACGAACGGCAGGACGACGACGTGGGTTTTGCAAAGCAGGCCGGCGACAAAAAAGAGCAGCGCAGCAAAGTAAAAATAGCGTGCCTTGACCGCGTTGTACACCATGCCGGCCACCGCGTTCAGCAGGGCCAAAAGCGGAATGAGCAAGAAGGTCAGCGCGTACGCCTTGAAGGCATGGGCGCCCGTGAGCAGGTCCAGCAGCCCGCCCGCGGCCAGTCCGACGGCGGCGCAAGCGGTCGCGAGGCCGAGGAAATTGGCGAGTTTGTGGCGCTTCCGCTTTTCCTCGTAATCGAAATAGGCCAGGAACGAGCAGAGGTAGAAAATGGTCGAAAGCGTGTTCTTGCGTTCGGCAATCCAGCCGACGGATTCAACGTGGACCGGATGCACTCC
>JANXWU010000085.1 GCA_025350985.1 Spartobacteria bacterium
CGTGGTGCCCGGCCACGCGGATAACTCGATCACCGTCGCGCTGGGTTACGGGCGCAAAATGTTCTCCAGCGACAAAGCGGTGGCGCGCGTCGCGACCGGCGCGGGCGTCAATGCCTACGCGCTCCGCACGACCGCGAATCCTTATTTCGCCACCGACGTGACGGTTAAAAAAACCGGCAAGCAGTATCGGCTCGCCATCACGCAGCATCATTGGGCGATGGAAGGACGCGCGCTGGTCCGCGAGGGGACGCTCGAAAAATTCAACGCCGAACCGGCGTTCGCGCAGACGATGTGGATGGATGCCGAGAAAGCGGAGGGCGGCAATCCGTCCCTCTATTCGCACCCGCCGCGCGGACTTTCCGGTGTGAACCAATGGGGCATGGCGATCGACCTGAACACCTGCACCGGCTGCCAGGCGTGCGTTATTGCGTGTCAGGCGGAAAACAACACGCCGATCGTCGGCAAGGAGCAGGTCGTCAATGGACGCGAGATGCACTGGATGCGGCTCGACCGTTATTTTTCCACGACCGCCGAACTCGATGCCGAGCCGGAGATGCTGACGCAGCCGATGCTTTGCCAGCATTGCGAAAACGCGCCGTGCGAAACGGTTTGCCCGGTCAACGCCACCGTCCACAGCGACGAAGGTTTGAACGTGATGGCTTACAACCGCTGCATCGGCACGCGTTATTGCGCGAACAACTGCCCATTCAAGGTGCGCCGCTTCAACTTTTTCGATTACCAGCAGCGTCCAATCACGCCGATCAAGACAGCGCTCTTCGGCGAAGTCAGCGGCCTCAAACTCGGTCCACTCACCGAGAAAGGATCGCCCGACACGCTGAAGATGCAGAAGAATCCGAACGTCACGGTGCGAATGCGCGGCGTCATGGAAAAGTGCAGCTTTTGCACGCAGCGCATCCAAGAGGCGAAGATCGCGACAAAGGTGAAAGCCGGACAGACCGACGCGGTTCGCATTCCCGCCGACAGCTTCAAAACGGCTTGCCAGCAGGCTTGCCCGGCGGAGGCGATTGTCTTCGGCGACATCAGCAACCCGGAGAGCAAAGTTTCAAAAGCACGCCTCGACACGCGCAATTATCGTCTGCTCGATTACCTCAACGTCGAACCGCGCGTGACCTATCAGGCGCGCATCCGCAACCCGAATCCGCGGATGCCCGGTGCGGAAAAAATTGGCACGACGCAATTTGAAAAACACGAAGCGCATGAGGCGCACGCGGCGAAGAAAGGGGCCGGAGCTTAACCGTCATGGCACAGGCAACGATTTCCGCTGAGCAGGACGCCATCACGCGCAAGCCGCTGGTTTTAAACGACCGCAACCCGGCGTGGGTCACTGACAACATCTCGAAAATCGTTGAGGGCCGGACGCCGATTTGGTGGTGGATTTTGTTTTCGATCACGTCGCCGATCGCGGCGATTGGCTTGTTTTGCATCGGCTACCAGATTTCGACCGGCGTCGGCGTGTGGGGCGAGAACCATCCCGTCGGCTGGGCGTGGGACATCACCAATTTCGTCTTTTGGATCGGCATCGGCCACGCGGGGACTTTGATCTCGGCGATTTTATTTTTGACGCGCCAGAAATGGCGCACCTCGATCAACCGTTCCGCCGAAGCAATGACACTTTTCGCGGTGGTTTGCGCTGGGATCTTCCCCGGCATTCACGTCGGGCGCGTCTGGTTCGCGTGGTTCCTCGCGCCGATTCCCAACTCGAATGCCATCTGGCCGAACTTCCGGTCGCCGCTGCTCTGGGACGTGTTCGCGGTTTCGACCTACTTCACAGTGTCGGTGCTGTTTTGGTACACCGGCCTCGTGCCCGATCTCGCGACCCTGCGCGACCGCACCAAGTCGCGGGTGAAAAAATTCTTCTTCACGCTCTTTGCGCTCGGCTGGCGCGGCGGCAACCGCCAGTGGCGTCATTACGAAATGGCGTATTTGATTCTCGCCGGCCTCTCGACGCCGCTCGTTTTGTCCGTGCATTCGGTCGTGTCGTTCGACTTCGCCACGTCGATCGTGCCCGGCTGGCACACGACGATTTTCCCGCCTTACTTTGTCGCGGGCGCGATCTTCGGCGGCTTCGCGATGGTGCTGACGATTTTGATTCCGTCCCGCATCGTTTACCCGCAGCTCAAGGACGTGATCACGCTGCAGCATGTGGA
>JANXWU010000150.1 GCA_025350985.1 Spartobacteria bacterium
GTGTCGTGGCGACCCGCGTTTTTGCTTTGCCTCGCCCGCTGTTCCGCTGACATTCGCCGCCATGTCGAAACCTGTCATCCTCATCATCCGCGACGGCTGGGGCATCAATCCCGGCGGACGCGCGCTCGCGTCGCAAAACGGTGACGCCACGCTGCTCGCGCGCACCCCTTTTCACGATCATCTCTACGCCACGTATCCGAGCGGCACGCTCAGCGCGAGCGGCCTCGATGTCGGACTGCCCGAGGGACAGATGGGCAACTCCGAAGTCGGCCACCTGAATCTCGGCGCCGGGCGCATCGTTTACCAGGACCTCACGCGCATCAACAAGGCGATCAAGGACGGCGAACTCGCGACGAACCCGGTGCTCGTCGAGGCGTTTAGAAAGGCGCGCACGACGCGGCTGCATCTCCTCGGCTTGGTCAGCGACGGCGGCGTGCATTCGCATCAGAATCATCTCATCGCACTGGCAAAAGCGGCGCGTGCGGCGGGGGTGAACGACATTCTCGTCCACGCCATCACCGACGGCCGGGACACGTCGCCGACGGGCGGTGCGGATTCGCTCGCGACCGTCTGCGCGCAACTCGATGGTGCGGCGAAAGTGGCGACCGTGATCGGGCGCTACTTTGCGATGGATCGCGACTCGCGCTGGGAACGCACGAAGCTCGCGTGGGATGCCATCGTGCTCGGGCGCGGCCAGCAGTCCGAGCAGGTGCCCGCCGCCGCCGTGTCGGAGGCGTACACGCACGAGCCGCGCGGCGACGAATTTCTCCAGCCGATCATCTTTTCCCATCGCAACGAACAGCGCGTCCGCGACGGCGACGTAGTCTTGTTTTTTAACTTCCGCGCCGACCGCGCGCGGCAACTCAGCCCGGCGTTTTTGCGTGCCGATTTCAAAGGCTTCGACCGCGAGTGCCATCCGCGCGTGAACTTCGTCACGCTCACCGATTACGACGCGACCTACGGTTGCCCGGTCGTCTTCGCGCCGCAGTCGCTGGCGAATATTTTGGGTGAAGTTGTGAGCCGCGCCGGACGCAAACAACTCCGCATCGCCGAAACCGAGAAATACCCGCACGTCACGTATTTTTTCAACGGCGGCGTCGAGCAAAGCTTTCCGGGCGAAGACCGGATCATCATCCCGTCGCCGAAAGACGTGCCGACTTACGATCACAAGCCGGAGATGAGCGCGGCGGAAGTGACCCGGCGCGTCGTGGAGGCACTGCCGGATTACGACTTGGTCATTTTGAATTTTGCCAACCCCGACATGGTTGGGCATACCGGCGTCGTCGAAGCGGGGATCAAGGCCGTCGAAACCATCGACGGTTGCGTGAAACAAGTGATCGAACGCGTGCTCGCGCTCGGCGGCTGCGCCCTCATCACCGCCGACCACGGCAATTGCGAGTTGATGCGCAACGCGGACGGCTCACCCAACACCGCGCACACGACGAACCTCGTGCATTTCATTTACGTCGCCGAAAACGCGCAAAGATTCCGCGTCGAAAACGGCATCCTCGCCGATGTCGCGCCGACGCTGCTCGCGCAGCTCAGTTTGGCGCAGCCGAAAGAGATGACGGGAAGAAACCTCGTCGTCCCGAAATGACAGGGGACACCTCCATCCGACTCAACGCGACCGACACGAACGGCGAAAGGAAAGGGGATGACCTCCCGTCTCCGCGTTAAAAAACCGCCGTCGCACGATTGCCATTTGCACCCCGCGCGCGATTGCGTTAAGTCGAAAACCGCAGCGAGCAGGCGGAAATTCTAGTCCCGTGGTGTAACGGTAGCACAGCAGATTTTGATTCTGCTTGTCTAGGTTCAAATCCTAGCGGGACTGCCATCTTTTCAAACTCGAAAATGGCTGGGAACTGGCTTAAATACAGGGTTTCAAGGGGATTTCATGCTCTCGCATACGAACACCTAAAAACACCTAAAAACACATCTTCGTGGCAGTATTTTGGCAGTATTTTGGCAGTAAAACCCGCCGCTCCATTCCGCGCGAAGCAGTTAAACAGGCCGTCGGGCTGCTCTGATTTCTATCCCTCCCGCGGGAGTTCGGCCCTCGCCTTTGGAAAAAAACCCATGTATTTGAAGCAAGTCGGGCTTTGAATCCCGAAACATAAGCCTCATTAAATCCCCGCAATCGGCTTCGAGCAGGCTGTGTGGACACCATGGCAGATTGTTCTAAATCACAATGCCCGCATCTTCTGACTACAAATACACACAGGACCCAGAGGCCCAGTCTCTCGTTATTAGAGAGCAAGGCATTGAGGAGGAGTTCATCGAAAAGCTGTGCAACCTCAAGTACATCTATCGTTCCGACATCCGCAACCGGGCCGCCCTGGAGCGCAACTTCCGCGAGAAATTCGAAGCCCTCAACCGCGTCCGGCTCACCGATGCCGAGTTAGCCCGCCTGCTGGATGAGATAATCACCCCAGATGTCTTCACCGCCTCCAAGACCCTCCGCGCCATCACCAGCTTCACCCGCGACGACGGCACGCCGCTGAACTTCACCTTGGTCAACATCAAGGACTGGTGCAAAAACACCTTCGAGGTCGTCAACCAGCTCCGCATCAACACGGACAACAGCCATCACCGTTACGATGTGCTCATCCTCATCAATGGGGTGCCCTGCGTGCAGATCGAGCTGAAGACCCTCGGCATCAATCCACGCCGGGCCATGGAGCAGATCGTCGATTACAAGAACGATCCCGGCAACGGCTACTCGAAGACGCTCCTCTGCTTCCTCCAGCTCTTCATCGTCAGCAATCGCGACAGCACCTATTACTTCGCGAACAACAACGCCCGCCACTTCGCCTTCAATGCGGACGAACTTGTAAACAGCGCCCGTCTGTTCGCTGGCAAAACGAAACTCAGCTTGGTAGCATGACGTCATGAAAATCG
>JANXWU010000163.1 GCA_025350985.1 Spartobacteria bacterium
GAAAAAGGGTGGCCATGAATGTGGCCTGCAACGACCGGACCCCGCTGCACGCGTCGTCCACGCCGAGCGCACCGGCGCTGATGTGAATGACGTTGCCTTCGCGCACGGCGGGGATGTTGAGAAGGTTGAGCAGTTCGACGGTGACGGCGGCGACGAGGCGGGTGAGGCTTTGGATGAGCAACTGCTCGAGCCCGAACGGCCACGGCACGGCGGTAAGAATGAACGCGACCGGGAAGGCGAAGTGCCAGAGCCGGGCGCGTCCGCCCGCCACGTAAATGGCGGCGAGCGAGAGCGTGACGATTTCCAAAGCGAGCGCCCAGCTCACGAGCCGCCAGTCGGGATTCGGCTGCTCGACGAGCCATGTCGGGAAAAACAAAAACGCGGCGAGGGCCAGCACGGTGCCGCCCGCGAAGACCGATGAACGCTGGCTCTCAGGACGGTCGGGCCATTTTTGCCAAACCAAATATCCCGCGAGAACCGGGACGAGCCAGCCGAAACTGTATTGCGGATTGGCAGCCCAATGGAGGGAAAGATGCCGGCACAGCAGCAGCCAGAAAACCGCGAAGACGAGGCCGACGAGCCACGGTTTTCGGGTTTCATTTTTTGCCTGAATCATTTGCGGGCCGGGAGTCTAGCAACGAATATGCCGCCGCGCACGAAATGTGCGTGCCGCCATTTTTTACCCACTGACTTTCCATGAAAAAGGATTCCGAAAAAAAGATTTCCCAAACGGTTCTCGTAGCGGTGAGCGCGGCGGTGGTGCTGGCGGGCCTGGCGTGGGCCGGATACCGTGGCTACCGGCACTGGCAGCCGAACCGGCTGGCGCGACAAGCGGGTGTGTTTTTGGAAAAAGGCGACTATCAAAACGCCGCGCTGACGGCCCGGCGCGCTCTGCAAATTAATGACAAAAACATCGCGGCAACCCGGGCGATGGCGCAACTGGCGGCCAAGAGCGGGGCAACCGAGGCGGTGATTTGGTGGCAGCGAGTCGTGCAGCTTGATCCCTCGCCGCGCAATTGCCTGGACTGGGCCGCGACGGCTCTTCGCTTCGGGCAATCCGGCACGGCGGAACAAGCGCTCTCGATGGTGAAAGGCACGGCCCAGAACAACGCGGATTTTCACACGGCGGCAGGCACCGCGGCGATGGGTTTGGGGAAAACGCGGGAGGCGGCTGCTCACTATGCGGAAGCGGTGAAGCTCGATCCGAACAATGAAACCTGCCGTTACAACGACGCGGCGATCAGTTTGGAATCCGGCGACGCGGCGAAGAGCAAGGCGGCGGTTGCCACGCTGGAGAAGCTGACGAAGAGCGAGCGTTTCCAATCCTACGCGCACCGGATGCTGATGAATTATCTCGCCGCGAACAATCAATTGGAAGCGGCGCTGGAACACGCGCGGCTGCTGGCGGACTCGCCGGACCGCATTTTCCGCGACCGGATTGCGTTGCTGGATTTGCTCCACCGGACGCACGGCGAGGATGAGCCAGCGTTGCTGCAAAAGCTGCGCGTCGAGTCCAAGGAAAAACCGGAGGAAATGGGCGAGTTGATCAGTTGGATGGACGGACATGACATGGGGAAGGAGGCGATCGCGCTCTCGAAGGAATTGACGCCGTCGGTGAGTGGCAATTCGCACGTTGGCATGGCCCTGGCGCAGGCTTATTTTTTGCAAAAAAACTGGGAGGCGCTGCGGCATTTGGTGAAGGACGCGCGCTGGGGCGGGCAGGAATATTTGCGGCTGACTTTCTACGCGCGCGCTCTGCGGGAACTGGGTGACGACACCGGTTTCCACGCGCAGTGGAGCGCGGCGGTGTCCGCGGCGGTGAAGCGCCCGGCGGGGATTCGGCAACTCGTGCAAACCGTCAGCGCGTGGGGATGGGAGGAGGAGACGCGCGAGTTGCTGTGGGCGGTGGCGGCGGGGACGACCGAGCCGAAGTACGGGTTGGCATTGCTTTACCGGTCTTATCTCGGCAAAAAAGACACGGCCGGTTTGCTGCGGGTCGTCTCACGGCTGGCGGAATTGGAACCCGAGAACGAATCGGTGCGGAACAATCTTGCGATGTTTTCGCTGTTGCTCAAAACCAACACCGCGCGCGCCTTTACGATTGCGCGGGAACTTTACACGAAGGCGCCGACGAATCCGACGCTGGCTTCGACTTATGCCTACGCGCTGCATTTGCAGGGTCACACGGACGAGGCGCTGGCAGTGCTGGACAAGCTCGATCCGAAGCAATTGGAAGTGCCTGCCGTGGCGACTTACTACGGCATTCTTTTGCGGGCCAAGGGGCGCACAGAGGAGGCGGCAAAGTATTTGGAACTCGCCAAAAGCGCCGATCTTTTTCCGGAAGAAAAAGAGCTTGTCGCCGACTCCGCGCGCTGAGTAAGGTCGCGGGGGTGGAGAAAAGTGATGAATTTCTACGTGAAAGTTCTTGACTAGTTCTTAATTTCCATAATAATCCGCACTCATAACAACGCAGTCCAATTCATGAAAACCAACTTTCCAATGACAAAATCCTTCACTGCCGTCTGCATCGCGGCGTCTAGTTTGCTTTCTGCCGCCGCTGTTCGCGCCACGGTGGTTGATTTGAATTCCGGATCGGGCGCCACTGGTTCCGGGACCGTGAACGGTGCGCTTTTCTCCAT
>JANXWU010000189.1 GCA_025350985.1 Spartobacteria bacterium
GATTGAAGCTGAGGCGGTCGTTCCCGTCGTCGCCGTCGTTCGTGTTGTCGCGCGTGAAAAGCTCCAGCGTCGGGCTGATCGCGACCGAAAGAATGTTGCGCGTGTTCCAGACGACGCGCTCCATCCCGGTGCCATCGGGCCGCACGCGCACGATGCCGCCGCCGCGCATTTCGAATGAACGTCCGTCTTTTCCCGTCGCCTTCACCGCCCCGTAGTCGCCGACGGCGATGTAAATCCAGCCGTCGATGGCGAGGCGGCAGCCGTTGGTCGTGTGATCCGCGCCGCGAAAATCCAGCCCGAAGCCGAGGCCGGTGATGAGGTCTTCCTGCCGGTTGGCGACGCCGGTGTTGTTGTCGTCGTGATACGCCGTGAGGTTCGGCGGGTGCATGACGTAAAGGGTGCGCGTGCTCGCATCCCAAGCCACGCCGCGCGGACTATCAACCGTGCAAAACGTCGTGAACTTGTCCGCCTTGCCGTCGCCATCGGTGTCGCGCGCCATGATGACTTTGCCCAAGCCGGGCTTGCGATCGAGCGAGCCGTTGGGATCGCAGCCGATGAACAGCGTCCCATCCGGCGCGGCGCTCACGTAAATCGGATAGGAAACCTGCGGCGGCGAAGCGAACACCGTAGCCTCGAATTCCGCCGCCGGGTACGTGACTTTTTTCAGAATTTGCTCAGACGTGAGAGGCGTGTCGTTTTTGTCGGCCAAAAGTGGAGTGCCGAGTGAAGCCGAGGCGAGGACTGCGAGAAGGCGTTGTGTGATCATGGCGAGTTGAGTGAGCGGGGGATTTCAAGAGGGCGAAACAGGGGGCGGCAAAACCATTCGCCCCGCATGACCGGGCGCATCCTCAACTGCCGGGATTGCTTTGAAACTAATGACCGCGCGCGATCCACATTTTGATGAAGATCGGGATGATGAGAATCGCGAGGATGTTGACGACTTTGATCATCGGATTAATCGCGGGGCCGGCCGTGTCTTTGTACGGATCACCGACCGTGTCTCCGGTGACCGCGGCCTGATGCGCGGGCGAGCCTTTGCCGCCGTGATTGCCTTCCTCGATGTATTTCTTCGCGTTGTCCCACGCGCCGCCGCTGCTCGTCATCGCGATGGCAACGAAGAGGCCGGTGACGATGGTGCCGACCAGGACTCCACCCAACACCACGGGGCCGAGTTGAGGAATGGCGGCGACGGCAATCACGAACACGACTGGCAGCAGCGCGGGGACGATCATCTCCCGCAGTGCGGCCTTCGTCACGATGTCCACGCAGATGCCGTAGTCAGGCGTGTCCGTGCCTTCGAGAATTCCCGGCTTGGCTTTTAACTGCCGCCGCACTTCGCGCACGACCGCGCCCGCCGCCTTGCCGACGGCATCCATGCTAAACGCCGTGAACATGAACGGCAGCAGGCCGCCGATGAACAGGCCGATGATGACGTTTGGATCTTGCAGCGAAAATTCGATCTTGAAGGTGTGGCCGCCATCCGCCGCCGACCAAGCTGCGCGCAATTCCTCGACGTACGAGCCGAAGAGCACGAGGGCAGCGAGCCCGGCGGATGCGATGGCGTAACCTTTGGTCACGGCTTTCATCGTGTTGCCGACGGCGTCGAGTTCGTCCGTGACTTTGCGCACGGCCTTCGGCAACTGGCTCATCACGGCGATGCCGCCGGCGTTGTCGGTGATCGGCCCAAACGCGTCGAGCGAGATGATCACACCGGCCATCGACAACATGCTCGTGACCGCAATGGCGATGCCGTAAAGCCCGCCGAAGTGGAAGCTCAACAAAATGGCGATGCCGATGAAACCAACCGGCAGCGCGGTCGCGTGCTGGCCGACGGCGAGTCCGGCGATGATGTTGGTCGCGTGGCCGGTCTCAGAGGCTTTGGCAATTTTCCGCACCGGCGCGAAGGCGGTCGAGGTGTAGTAATTCGTGATCAGCACGACGACGGCCGTCATCACCAAGCCGACAAGCGAAGCGAAATAAAGATCAGTCGGGCTGCGAAGAATGCCGGCAATCGTGACGCCCTGCGGAAAAAGCCAGTGCGTGGCGGGCCAATAAAAAATCGCCGACACGACCGCGCTCGCCGCGACCGCGCCCATCAGGATGTTGCCCGGTTCGCCCTTCATGTAATTGACGTAGCCGATGCCGACGAGCGCGCCGAGCACCGAGATGCCGCCGAGCACAAACGGATAGACGATCGCGGCCTGGTTGCCCGCGAGCATGTGTGCGCCGAGCAAAATCGTGCCGATCAAACTGACCGCGTAAGTTTCAAAAACGTCCGCCGCCATGCCGGCGCAATCGCCGACGTTGTCGCCGACGTTGTCGGCAATCGTGGCCGGATTACGCGGGTCGTCCTCGTCGAGATTGCTCTCAATTTTCCCGACCAAATCCGCACCGACATCCGCGGCCTTCGTGTAAATACCGCCGCCGAGACGGGCGAACACGCTGATCAAACTCGCGCCCAAAGCGAGGCCGACGAGACTTTTGATCGCGTCGTCGGAGCCGATGAATTTTGTCGCGATGAGATAGAAAAGTCCGACCGCCAGCAGCGAAAGCCCGACAACGAGCAGGCCCGTGACGGCACCGCCGTTGAACGCAACCCGCAGCGCCCCGTGACGGGAAATCGAGGCCGCCTGCGTCGTGCGAGTATTTGCCAGCACGGCGATGCGCATGCCGACAAAACCGGCGGCAAGCGAGCATACGGCACCGACGACGAAGCCGGCAGCGGTCGCCTTGTCTTTGAAAATGCAAAGGAGAATCACGATCACGACCGCGATCACACTGATCGTGATCACCTGGCGATTCAGATAAGCCTTTGCGCCTTCCTCAATCGCGCCGGCGATTTTTTTCATTTGGGCATTGCCGGGAGACGAAGCGACGATCCAGCGGATGAGATAAATCGCGGCGGCCAAACCGACGCACGCGGACACGAGCGAAAGCTGAATGCCGGAGTCGAGCAGGCTGAGGCCGAGCGGGAGAGAGGTCGTCATGATCGGAGGGAAATTGTTTGGGGTAAAAGTGGCACGGAGCTTAACGGCTTTCGTGTCGGTGACAATGCGAATTTGGGCGGAAAGCTTGCCGCCATCGCGGAGGCAAGCGCGCGCTCAGTTCCGTCGCTTTTCGCCGCGGCACCGACCTCGTCGCGTCCTCCCTGTCCCGCAGACTACGACTTCGCCACGAGCAGGCTGAGGATCGCTTTTTGCGCGTGCAGCCGGTTCTCGGCCTGATCGAAAATCGTCTCCGCGTGGCGCTCGAAAACTTCGTCGGTGATTTCCTTGCCCCGATAAGCTGGCAGGCAGTGCATCACGAGCGCATTCGGTTTCGCCTCCGCGACGAGGCGTTGATTGATCTGATACCCGGAAAGTTGCGCGTTGCGATACTCCGATTCGTTCTCCTTGCCCATGCTCACCCAGACATCGGTGTAAAGCACGTCGGCCTCGCGCGCCGCCGCGTGCAGGTCGTCGGTGCAAACAATGTTGCCGCGATTGATTTGCGCGAGCAGTTCCGGCGCGGGTTGATAGCTCTTCGGCGCGGCAATTTTCAAAGTGAAATCGAGCTTGGAAGCCGCCCACAGCCAAGATCGCGGGACGTTGCACGCTCCATCGCCGACGAAGCAAATCGTCTTGCCCTCGAATGATCCGAGCTTTTCGTTGATCGTGAAAAGGTCGGCGAGAATCTGACACGGATGCTCCTCGTCCGTGAGCGCGTTCACCGTCGGGATACCGCTCAGCTCGGCGAACTCCACCACGTCGCGCTGCGCGAAAGTGCGGAACACCACTCCGTGCAACATCCGTCCCATCACGCGAGCGGTGTCCTTGATTGGCTCGCCGCGCCCGAGCTGAATGTCCTGCGCGGAAAGAAAAATGGCGTCACCGCCGAGTTCGCGAATGCCGACCTCGAAACTCAATCGCGTGCGAGTCGAGCTTTTGGAAAAGATAAGCGCCCAGCATTGGTGCCGCAGGGGATGGGCGGCATGATGGCCGCGCTCGACTTTCATTTTGGCCGAGAGATCGAGGATGCCGCGAATGTCGTCCGCCGGCAGCGTTTCGATCGAGAGGAGGTGCTTCATGGGCGTCGGAAAAAACGGCGAGACTCTGCTTTTCGCAACGTCTCTGGCAAGCCTATTCAGGCGGGCGCGCTGCCGCATTTTTGTAGCGGCGGTCTGTGAGCGTCGGCGCCTGTGGGCAGGTTTTAGTTATAAAAGCGCGTGTCATTCTGAGCGAAGTGGAGTTCGCCCGAGCGAACGGAACGGAGTCGAAGAATCTCATGCATTTCCTTGGAAGCGGCACGCCGAAGAATGGTTCAAGAGATTCTTCGACTCCGCCAAGCCTCCGCTCAGAATGACACGCGTGGATTTTTAAACTGAACCGCCCCGCGTGAATCACAGCGGCCGCAGACCGCCGCTACCACTGATCAAACACGCCGCGCAAAATTCCCGCCGCCTCGTCGATTTCCGCGCGGGTCACATTCAGCGGCGGCAGCCAGCGAATCGCGTGCGTGCCGGCCGGAATGGTGAGCAATCCCGCCGCGTGCAGTTGATCGACCATGAACAGCGACGGCGCGCGCCCGGCGGGCACGCTTACCCGTTTTTCAAAATCGGCCACGAGTTCAAATCCGATCATCAAACCGACGCCGCGCACTTCTTTGATCAAAGGCGAACCGATTCCCTCGATTGCCGCTTTCGCGTGCGGGCCGAGCGAGCGCGCATTCGCGAGCATTCCCTCGTCCTCGATCACCGCGAGCACTTCGTTCGCGCCCGCGCAGACGAGCGGCGTCCCGCCAAAAGTCGTGCCATGCGAACCCGGTCCGAGCAGGTCGCACAACTTCGCCGTCGCGCCATCTTTCAGCCGCACCGCCCGGTCGCTCACCCAAATTGCGCCGAGCGGAAATCCTCCGGCGATTCCTTTCGCCCAACTGATCGCGTCGGGCATCACCTCCGGCGCGATGGCTCGCCAGCCGCACCACTCACCCGTGCGCCCGAGTCCGCATTGCACTTCATCGAACATCAGCAGCAACCCGTGCCGGTCGCACAGCTCGCGAGCCAGAGTCAGGAATTTAGCATCCGCCGGATTGACGCCGCTTTCTCCCTGCACCGGCTCGATCAGCACGGCGGCGACTCCAGGTTCCTGCACCGCCGCGAGCAGCGCGGGTCCGTCGTTGAACGGCACATGCGCGAAGCCTTCGACCATCGGCTCAAAACCTTTCTTCACCTTCTCCTGACCCGTGGCGGCGATGCCCGCGAGCGTGCGCCCGTGAAACGAGCCGAGCATCGTGAGGATCGTGTGACGGGACGGCGCGGCGCTAACCATTTCGCCGACCGTGTGCTTCGGAGCGGGCGGCACACTTTCGTTGCCGAATTTGCGCGCGAGTTTGAACAGTGCCTCGTTCGCTTCGGCCCCGCTGTTGCAGAAAAAAACCTTGCCGGGGTGGCCGACGAGCCGCACCAGTCGCGCGGCGAGTTCGCCCTGCGGCCGGGTGTAGTAAAGGTTCGACGTGTGCACGAGCGTCGCGATTTGCTTTTGCATCGCCGCCACGACGCGAGGATGGCAGTGGCCGATGGAAGTCACCGCAATGCCCGCGCCGAAGTCGAGGTAACGTTTCCCCTCCTCGTCCCAAACTTCCGTCCCCTGCCCGCGCGCGAACCGCAGGTCGAACCGCCCGTACGTTGGAATGACGAACTGTTCGTAAAGCTCTTTGGTGGAATTCGTCGGAGTACTCACGCCGTAATCTCCGTCCCGATGCCGTCGTTGGTGAAAATTTCCAACAGCAACGCATGCGCCACGCGCCCGTCGATCAGGTGGACCTTGCCCACGCCGCGCTCGATCGCCTTCATGGCCGACTCCACTTTTGGAATCATCCCACCGTCGATCACGCGATCCGCAATCAGCGTCGCGATCATCTGCGCATTCACCGCCGGGATTAGAGATTCCTTCTCCGCCGGGTCGCGCATGAGGCCCGGCACGTCGCTGACAAAAATCAGTTTGGTCGCCTTCAACGCGCCCGCCACTGCGCTCGCGCCGATGTCCGCGTTCACGTTCAACGTCACGCCCTCCCCCACGGCGATGGGCGAGATGACGGGCACTTTTTCCGCGGCCACGATCCGCTCGATTTCCCCGCTGTTCACGGCACTGACCTCGCCGACAAAGCCGAGATCGACCATTTCCTTGCCGTCGGTTTGCGGCGGCAGTTTCGTGGCCGTGAAAATGCGGCGGCCCGAAATGCCGACCGCGTTGCCACCAAATTCGTTGATCTTCGTGGCGATGTGCGGATTGACTTCGCGATCCAAAACTTCCTCGACGATGCGGATCGACTGCTCATCGGTCACGCGCAGGCCGTTCACAAATTTTGTCTTCAACCCAGCCTCGCGCATTTTCGCCGTGATCGCTTTTCCCCCGCCGTGGATGAGCACAGGATTGATGCCGACGGCCTCGAGAAAAACGATGTCGCCTAACAGCCGCTCGACGACTTGCTCGTCGTCCATCGCGCTGCCGCCGTATTTGATGACGAAGGTGTGGCCGCGATATTTTTGAATGAACGGCAGCGCCTCGATGAGGACTTCGGCGCGCGCGGTGAGAGTTTCCAAGGCCATGTGGGAAGCGAATCAGAAGCCGCGTTCGCGGGAGAAATCAATCGCAAAATCCCTGCTCGCTCCAGTCGGCCCCGGCAGTCCGGCGCGAATTTTTTCCCGCTGCTACGGCTGCGTCAATTGCACGGAACCGCTTTCATTGTCACCCGGTTTGGTGCTCAGGAAGTTTCCCGCGCCGACGTCCTGTTTTTGAAAAACGACAGCGCGAACGGGTGCGACTCGCTTTGTCACCGGATGCAAAAACCGTCCTGTGATGATGCCGTTCGCCCGATAGATCCCGAGCGAGAGGCTGTTCGAGCCGCTCACCGCTAAGCCGGTGGGCGCGGTGCGGACGACGTGAGCCGAGTGGTCGGCAATCGGCGTGGTCAGATGTCCGGCGGCGGCGTGGAAAGTTCCGGTCGCGGAGCCGGAAAGAATCAGACTGCCCGCGGGGTCGAAAGCGGAGCCGATCAGGGTGGTATTCAAAACAAAACCGCCGGGATAAAAAGGCGCGCGCGAGTTCGGCGGCTTGACCCATTTCACCGCGCCGTCGAGGTCGCTGGCGGCCACGTCGCGGAACGTCACCGTCCCCTCGACGAACCCGGCGAACGGCCCGAAGCGGGCGTAAAGCGGCAGATACAAAAACCAGACGCCGTCGCGGGTGAGCGTCGCGCCCTGCGAGAACGGCGTGCCGTCCGCGAGCGTGCCGGCAAAGGTCATTTGTCCGGTCGGCTTGACGTTGAGCGTGGCCGCGCCGCTGCCCTGCGGAGCCGCCGTGCCGCTGGTTTTCGTCGGGTCGGGCGGGAGCAGGATCGTGTATTTGCCCATTTGCGGAGCGGGATTCGCGGCGCTGAAAACCAGCTTGCCGGAACTAATTTGGCTCGTGAACGATCCGTCAAACACGGTGCCCGCGATGGTTTCTTTTCCGTTCACCCGCCGTGAGACGAGCGTGACGACCAGCGGTGTGGTTCCGCGCCGCGCGATGGTCGTTTGAAAAGAGCCCGCGCCATCGAAAGCGCCGCGCAACGGATAAGCTACGCCGGCATAAATCAGGGTCCCGGTGAACGACCCGGTGTCCAGCAGCGAAAGATTAATCGTGCCCGCGTGCTCCGCCTTGTCACCCACGATTTCCCCGAGGAAGGAGCCGCTGTAAAAAATCGGCTGCGTAAAAAAGGGATACGCCGCGACAGCGCCGAGCGGGAAACCCGCTCCCTTGGGGAGATCAATCGTCGCGGCGCTTTGAGCATCCGCAGCGAAACCGAAAAGAATGTGTGCGCCCGGCTTGAGCGTCGTCAGGATCGCTTTCACTCCAAGTCCGCCGCTGCCCGACGCAGCCATCCACGCATCGCTGACGCTATCGAGTTGAAAATAAAGCTGCTCCACCGGCGGCTGGTTGGGCGCATAAGTGCTCACGGCGCCGAGCTTGAACGACACCGCGCTGCGGAAACTGGTGTCATCCGGCAGCGGGTCGATGTCCGTCCTCAATCGCACCGGCTGCGGCTGCGCGGGCGAGACGACCGTGACGCTGTTCGAGCCGGAGTTGAGCGCATACGCCCGACCCGTGAGCGGATTCACCACCACCGCCGCAGGGCTGGCTGGGACAGGGATCAGCGACGGCGTGTTCGTCACTCCGTCGATGACCGTGACCGCATTGGTGCCGCCGCTGCCGACGTAGATCTTATTCAAAGCCACATCGACCGAGATCGACTTTGGACTGGTCGAAACGGTCACGGTGCTCGCCGCATTCGTCGCTCCATCGATGACGGTGACGCTGTCCGCGCCCGTGTTCGCGACGTACACTTTGTTCGTCGCGGGATTGACTGCCACCGCGCGCGGGCTGACTCCTGCTCCGATCGTCATGGTC
>JANXWU010000304.1 GCA_025350985.1 Spartobacteria bacterium
TCGGGCAGCGCCGCGATCACCTGCACGCCGGGGATTTTCGAGACTTTTCCGAACACCTCGCCGACGATGTCCGAAGTCGTGCGCTTGCGTTCGCTCCAGGGTTTCGCGCCCATGCCGCCGAAGCCGCTGAACGGCTGCGTGAGTTGAAAGGTGCGCGATGTTTCCGGGATCGACTCGAAGGCTTCGTTCACTTTTCTCGCGTAACGAGTCGTCTGCTCGATCGTCGAATTCGGCGCGGCCAGGACGATCCCGCGGATGAAGCCCTGATCCTCGATGGGCGCGAGTTCTTTCAGCGAGAAAAGATAAAACGGCACCATCAAAAAACAGACGATGCCCCACAACGTGAGCGTGACCGGCCGCCAGCGCAGCGAGTTGGTGAGGATGCGCGAGTAGCCGTGGCGCAGCGCGTCGAAGCGCGCGTTGATCCAGCCTGCGAACCCGCGATGCGAATCGCCCGCGCGCAAAAGCTGCGACGCCATCATCGGCGAGAGCGTGAGCGCGACGATACCCGAAACGACGACTGCGCCGGCGAGGGTGAACGCAAATTCGCGGAACAACGTGCCGGTCAATCCGCCTTGAATGCCAATCGGCGCATACACCGCCGCGAGCGTGATCGTCATCGCGATGATCGGGCCGACGAGTTCTCGTGCCGCTTTGACCGCGGCCACGAAAGGTTTCTCGCCGAGATGCAGATGACGCTCGACATTTTCCACCACGACAATGGCGTCATCGACCACGAGCCCCACCGACAGCACGATCGCCAAAATCGTGAGCAGATTCAGCGTGAAGCCGAACGCCTGCATGAGAAACAACGCGCCGATGAGCGAGATCGGAATCGCGACGACGGGAATGATCACGGCACGCACCGAACCGAGAAACAAAAAGATCACGAGCACGACGATGCCTAGCGTTTCGAGCAGCGTGTGGCGCACTTCGCTCAACGCATCGCGAATGTATTTTGTCGCGTCGTACGGCACCGCCATTTCCATTCTGGCCGGCAACTGTTTTTCGATGTCCGGCAAAGCCGCGCGGACGGCGTTGATCACGTCGAGCGAGTTCGCCGTCGGCAAAATCCAGACGCCCATGAACGTCGCGCTTTTGCCGTTGAAGCGCACGTCCATGTCGTAGTCCTCCGCGCCGAGTTCGACGTCGGCGATGTCTTTCATCCGCACGATCGCGCCGTTTTGCTGCCGGATGACCAGCTCGCGAAATTCCTCCGAAGTCCGCAGGTCGGTGTTGGCGACGAGATTGATCGAAGTCATCGAGCCTTTCGTCATGCCGACGGCGGAAAGATAGTTGTTCGACGACAGCGCGGTGCGCACTTCTGTCGGCGAAATATTCAGCGCCGCCATGCGGTCCGGTTTCAACCAAATCCGCATCGCAAACGTGCGCGCGCCGAGGATGTCGGCCTTCTGCACGCCGCTCACCGCGGTCAGCTTTGGCTGCACGACGCGCGTCAAATAATCGGTCACCTGGCTCGGATCCATCACCGACGAGTTGAAGCTGATGTACATCGTCGCGAACTGCGTGTCGCTCAGTTGCAATTCGAGAATCGGCGCCTCGGCTTCCGGCGGCAGATCGTTCCGCACCTGCGCGACTTTCGCCTGAATTTGGGTGAGCGCGGCGTTCGTGTCGTAGTTCAACTTCAGATGCACCGTGATGATGCTCAGCCCCTGCGCGCTCTGCGATTCCATGTAATCGATGCCGTCCGCACTGGCGATTACCCGCTCGAGCGGCGTCGTGATAAACCCGCGCACGAGGTCAGCATTTGCCCCAACGTAATGCGTCTTCACGCTGATCGTCGCGATGTCGCTTTTCGGGTATTGGCGGACGTTGAGATTCCGCATCGCCTGCAAACCGGCGAGCAAAATAATCAGGCTCACGACCGTTGCGACGACTGGACGGCGGATGAAAAAGTCGGTGAAATTCATGCGCGCGCGATCAGGTGTCCGCGGGTTTCGGATTCAGTTCGTTGCCGGGCTGGACGGTGTTGTTGATCTGCACGGCCGCGCCGGCGCGCATTTTGAAAACACCGGAACTCACCACTTCGTCACCCGCCTTTACGCCCGACAAAATCTGCACCTGATCGCCGCGCGTTGGCCCCAATTTGACGACTTGCTGCTCGACCTCTTTCCCCATTTTCCCGTCCGGCCCTTTCTTGTCCTTCACAATGAAAACCGAATCGCTATACGGCGCGAAGCTGATCGCCGAAGTGGGGATCGCGATGATGCCGTCTTGCGGCGGAAGCAGCACTTCGACATTCACAAACATGCCAGGGCGCAAGCTGTGCTTTGGATTCTTCGCCGTGCCTTGAACCATGATGTTCCGCGTGGTCTCGTCGATCTTCGAATCAATCGCCGTGATCTCCGCGTCGAACTCCTCGCCTGCCGTGCCCGTTGCTTTGAGGCGCAATTTTTTCCCGACCGCGATCTTTTCCAGATGCTGCTGTGGCAGCGCGAACTCGACGTAAATCGGGTCCAGCGATTGCAACGGCACGATCGGCGCGCCCGCGTTCAAATACTGGCCGACGTTTGCCTGACGGATGCCAAGAAAACCGTCAAACGGCGCGACGATCTGTTTTCGTCCGATCAGCGCTTTCGCATCTTCCAGCGCCGCCTGGGACTGGCGAAATTGGCTGTCCGCCGCGTCATATTCCGAGGGCGAAATCGCTTTCTTTTGCACGAGGTCGCGCTTCCGTTCGAGGTCGAGCTTGGCGAGGTCGCGCTTCGCTTCCGCCGAATGCAATTGCGCCTCCTCCTGCTGCGTATCGAGCTTCGCGATTAGCTCGCCCTTTTTCACCGGCGTGCCGGATTCAAACGCAATCTGCGACACCACGCCGGCGAGATCGGTGCTGACCGTGACGCCATTGACGGCGCGCAGCGAACCGACGGCGCTCAGCACGGGCTGCCAAGTTTGCGGTTGCGCGACGATGGTCGTGACGGCGGCGGGCACGTTAAATTTCGCTCCCATCGCCATTCCCTTTTTGATCGCCATTACCTTCCAAATTCCAATCGCCACGACGAAGGCGATGACGGCGACCAGCATAAAGAACATTCGTTTCCACATAGGCTTAGGACTCAGGCTTTGATGGCAATCGATCCGCCCAATTTTCGATTCAAACCGCGTTGAACCTTTTCGAGAAGCCGGACGAGTTGCTTTCTCTCCAACTCGTTCAGGGGCTCGATCATTTCGGAAACACGGCGGAAATATTTCGGCGTCAGCTTCTTCAAATACGCGCGGCCAGCTTTGGTCAGACGCACGCGAATCGTTCGGCGATTTTCCGGGTGGTCTTCCCGGCCCACGAGCCCGTCTTTTTCCAGCGTGTCGATCAGGCCCGTCATCGTCGCGCGGGTCACACCCGCCTCCTCCGCGAGTTCGGCCGGAGTGGACATTTGCCGCTCGCAGCGGTTCAGCAGCATCAGCACATTGAAGCGTCCCTGGCTAACGTGGTGCGTGGCGAGAAAACCGCCCTCAGCCGCGTACACCGCGTCGCCAGTGCGCAGCAGATGAAAAAAGGCGTGGCAGGCCATCGGTTCGAGCCCCGGATATTTCTCCGCAGCCTTGAGCAGGCACTCGTAGCGCGGCAAATCCTTGAGCATCAGCAATGGCATAAACAGTTAGGCTCCTTACTTTCAGGCCCATAAACAATCAGCATCCGTAGCGTCTGTCAAGCTGCCTGAACTTCGGTCGTGGCTCAGTTTTGAAAAAGCGCGTGTCATTCTGAGCGAAGGCTCGGCGGAGTCGAAGAATCTCTTGAACACTTTTCCCCCGTACCGCCGCACGCGGAAGGGCAAGAGATTCTTCGACTCCATTCCGTTCGCTGAGGCGAACTCCACTGCGCTCAGAATGACACGCGCTTTTCCCAAGGCTTGCGCCCGCAGCGAATCTTCTTGAAGGCGACACTGCCTTTTCGGAGCCTCCCGCGCCGTGACTTCCGGCTTTAAAAAGGGCGCGCGGCCAGCCGTGGTCGCCGCGCTTTTCGCCCTCGCCGCCTTTGGCTTGTTCACCCGGCATCACCGTTTCCCGTTTTACTACCACACCGACGAGCCGGGAAAGGTCAGGCAGGTGCTCACCGGCGAACGGAATTTTCACCATCCGCTTTTGCTTTTGCGAACGACCGAACTGTTTATGCGGGTGGCGCAAACCCCGCGCGCGGTGCAACCAACCGTCGAGGCGGGCCGGACGATTTCCGCCTGGTTCGCGGCGCTCGCCGTCGGCGCGCTCGTGTTGATGGCGTGGCAGCTTGGCGGTGCTTTTGCTGGCGTTTTGAGTGGCGCGCTGCTGGTCACGCACTCCGTGCTTTTTGAGCTGGCGCACTACATGAAGGAAGACTGTGCGCTGCTGTTCGGCGCGTGCGCCACCTTTTACGCGATGAGCCTATATGCGCGACGCCCCTCGCGGGGGCTCGCCGCATTCACGGGGGCGGCGGCGGGGCTTGCTGTCTCGGGCAAATACCTCGGCCTCGCGATGGCTGGAGCGGCGCTCCTGCAAGTCGTGCTCACGCGTCGTGCGGGCAGGGTCAACTGGCAACACCTCCTCATTTTTCTCGCGGCAGCGCCGTTGGTCTTTGCCGCGATCAATTGGGAAATCATCGCGCATCCGGGCGGCGCGCTGGGTGGGCTCGACAACGAGTTCATCCGTCTCGAAAAGCGCGCCGACGAAACGCGCGGACATTTTCAAATCAAATACCTCAACTACTTCGGCACCGTCATTTCCGTGCCGGTGCTCATCGGCATCGGCGTGTGGATTTGCCGGCGATGGCGCAACCGGCGGAATGAACCGCCGTTCACTTGGATTTTGCTCGCCTTTCCCTTCGTGTTCACGTTCGCGCTTGGCGCCATTCCGGCGACAAAGGAGCGCTACTTGCTGCCGGCACTGACGCTGTTTTGCGTGCTCGGGGCCACCGGCCTCGCGGAGTTGCGCAACCTCCCCTGGCGGCGCGGAAAAATTGCCGCCATCCTGCTCGCGTCCTTCGGGGTCGCATGGCACTTTTACAAACTCGCGCCGCTCTGCCGGCAGTTCGCCGTGGATGATCGGCGCGAGATGATCGCGTGGATTCGCGAGCAGCTTCCACCGGACGCGCTGATCGCCGAAGATGGCCGCACCAAACTCAGGGAAGCGCGTCTCGCCGGTGATCCTGCTTTTGCCTTTCCGCAAAAAGTCCTCAGCTCAAAACGCTACGCCGCCGACCTCGGCTCCCTGGATGAGTTGCGCGAGAGAGGCGTCCGTTACCTCGCTTTGTGCGAACAGGATTTTCACAGCGCGCAGCGTCGGACGAAAACTCCAGACCCCGCGGCGATCGCGCGGGAGCGTTTCTATCGGGAACTATTTGCCAAACAAAAACCGCTCTGGGAACGCTCAGCAAACCACTTGTGGTATCTGCATCCCGGATTGCGTATTTATGAAATGCCGTCTGAGTGAACTCGCCCCACTCCGCATGAAAATCTTGCTTCATCTTTTCGTCGGCGCACTCCTTGCGCTCTTCGCGGTTTCATCATCTCCCGCCGCCGCAGCGATGAAACCGAATGTCGTCTTCATCCTCGCCGACGACACGGGCTACGGCGACCTCTCCGCGACCGGCCATCCCATTCTCAAAACGCCCAACCTCGACCGACTCTACCGGGAAGCCGTGCGCTTCACGGACTTCCACGTTTCACCAACGTGCGCTCCGACGCGCTCGGCGTTGATGACCGGACGGCATGAATTTAAAAATGGCGTCACGCACACCATTCTAGAACGCGAACGGCTCACGCCCGATGCCGTCACGATCGCCCAAGTGCTGAAACGCGCGGGCTACTCGACAGGGATTTTTGGCAAATGGCACTTGGGCGACGAGCCTGACCGCTGGCCGACCAAGCGCGGGTTCGACGAAATGTTCATCCACGGCGGTGGCGGCATCGGGCAGACGTTTCCGGGTTCCTGTGGCGATGCGCCGGACAACAAATATTTCGACCCGGCGCTTTTGCACAACGGCACTTTCGAAAAAACGCACGGCTTTTGCACCGACACTTTCACCGCTCAGGCGCTGCGCTGGATGGAATCGGTGAAAGGTAAACAGCCGTTTTTTTGCTACATCCCATTCAACGCCGCGCACGAGCCGGTTTCCTGTCCACCACCTTACAAAGAACCGTATGCCGGCAAGGTGCCCGACAAAGTCGCGACCTACTACGGGATGATCGCGAACATCGACGAGAACGTGGGCAGGGTGCTCGCGAAGCTCGATGAATGGGGCATCGCGAAGGACACGCTCGTTATTTTCATGAACGACAACGGCTGCTATCCGCCGGCGGCCCGAGTCTTCAACGCTGGAATGCGCGGAGCGAAAAACAGTCCGTGGAATGGAGGCACCCGCGCGGTGAGTCTCTGGCGCTGGCCCGGCACGCTCGCGCCACACGATGTCGATGCGCTCGCCGCGCACTTGGATTTTTTCCCGACACTCGCGGAGTTCGCGAGCGCAAAGCTAAATGAAAAAGAACGCGCGCAAGTCGAAGGACGCAGCCTCGTTCCCCTGCTCCGCGACGCGAAAGCGGCGTGGCCGTCGCGCGAGCTTTTCACTCACGTCGGCCGCTGGCCGAAGGGCGCGGAGGTGGAGAAATACAAGTACGCGCATTGCAGCGTGCGTGACCCGCGTTGGAACATGGTGTGCGATACGGACGGGGAAAAATCGTGGCAGCTTTTCGATCTAAAAACCGATCCGGGTGAACGACACAACGTCGCCTCTGAAAACGCCGAAGTCGTCGCGCGACTCGACACGGCCTATGACAAATGGTGGGCGTCGGTCGTGCCGATGATGGTCAACGAAAAGGCCGTCGGGCCGAAAGTGAATCCATTCAAAAAGTTGTTCTGGGAACAATTCCCGGCGCCCAACGGCGATGTCCGTTAAAAAACCGCGTGTCATTCTGAGCGAAGGCTTGGCGGAGTCGAAGAATCTCTTGAACCGTTTGTGGCGTGTCGCTCCACGGGGAAGGGCATAGATTCTTCGACTCCGTTCCGTTCGCTCGGGCGAACTCCACTGCGCTCAGAATGACACGCGCTTTTTTAACTGACCCACTATCCAGCCGACCACTGACTCGCCGCCAAACCCGCATCAATACTGGTGCGCCGGCTTGGTCCAAGTTCCATCGACGACGACATTCGTGACGCCCGCGCGTGAATTATTCTGGATGAGCTGCGCGACGCGCCTTAGTTCCAGCCGGACGCAGCCGTGCGAAGCCGCATATTTCGGGACCGACGGGTAGTAATGCAAAGCGATGCCGCGCGCGGGGACGAACCACGTCACTTCGGTCGCTTCGTGGTGGCTGTTGAGATGCGCCGCGAAGCCGGTCACGGCAAAAGTGCCTTTCGGCGTGCAGGTACTGCCCGAGCGGCGGCTCGTCGCCACGATATCGCAATTCAATCCTCGCAAACCCGCGCCGGGCGAACTGCGAAACGGCCCCGTCTCCTGCGCACCGGCGTTCGGCCCCGTCCACGAGAGCGTGACGGGATGATCCGGGTCTTCGAGACGGACGGAAATCTGCGCAATGTAAGTGTTCGGAAAATCGCTGTTGCGCTGTGGATGCGAGCCAGCGGCCAACGCCGGTGCAAGGCTTCGAACCTTCGCGGCGCGGGATTTCTGGACGGGTTTTGGACGATCCATGGCCTCGATTTTTTTCGCGGCCGCCATGCGCTCGACCAGCGAGCCGGTGCGTGGAATTTTCGGTAGCTTATCCGCCAACTTGGCAACTTTCGTGGCCGGGAGTTTTTTGGACGCGGATTTTTTCGCTGAGGTGGACTTCGCAGAACTCTTGGATTTGCTGCGAACCTTGTTGGACGAGCTGGCCTTTTTCATAAGGCGCGAGCATGGACAACGGAAACGAGAATGTAAATCAAATGCACAATTTGGCCGCGATGTTGGCCTCTCAACCCAGTCCTGATAAGGGCAGCATAGAATCGCTTCCTTCTCCGGCCTAGTTTGTGAGAGGCCAATAAACCGCCGTCGAGACAAAGAAGAAGCCTCCAGCTTATCAGACGCCAAGTTACTCTTGTCGCCGCCAGTTCAATTCCCACTCCATTCAGTAACCCATGAGGAAAAAGGCTGGACGATCCCTCATTGGAAGAACAACCTGCAACTCTTATGAGCATCACCGACGCGGATATCTATGAAGGCTCGCTTCAGCGTGAAGCAGAGCGTGGAGTCAAGATTAACACCTATAACGTCGCCGATGGCCGGCCCGACGAAATCGCAGTTATCCCCCGGCATCTGCCCTTCGCGAAGTATCGGGGCAAGGACGGGGCGAAAGACGCCGCCGATGAAGCCAAGCTCGCCAGCTACGACTTTTACAAAGCTGGTGCGGCCGAAGCGGGCGTGGTGGCCATTTGCCCCAAGCGCTCCAGCACCAGCGCCGCGGTGGATGTCTATAAGATCCCCGATGGTACCAGCAGACCCGAGGAGTTGACGGCCAGCTATTGCGCCAGCGTGGAAAAGGCGGGCAAATGCGTGGCAAAGTTTAAGCAGACTGACAACCAGTTCACGACCACGAGCACGGCGGCGATCCTCGGCTACTATCATGTCTCCCGCGCGCTGGGCGACATCTGCGAGATCAAGCCCGCCATCCTGCGGACGATGGACATCGAGCAGCATAAGAAGGTGGTGCATCTCGCCTCCGAGCTGGGCGTTCATGGCACGATCGCGAAGAGCTGGGGATTGTTCAATGGCTACTATGCCAATCCCAAGGGTTCCGATGTGGCGCGCACACTCTTCACCTCCGATTTCACCCAAATCTATGGCGCGTTGTTGGAGAACACCACCGGCGAGGAAAACTACTCGGAGTGGCTGAGTGCGGGCACAGACCTAACCTCCACCCGCGCCTTTCATCGCATGGCGGATTCCCGCTCCGCCGCCTCGATTCTTGGCTCTAACGATTTTACGCAGAGCAATGTGCAGGCGCTGGTGGCCATGCGGGATATGAGTGAGATGATTCTTCTGGATTATCTGCTTGCCCAATCCGACCGGCTTACGGGCGGCAACATTAGTGACTATAGCTTCACCTACTACCTAGAAGGAGGAAAAGTAAAGTAACCAAGGCTTCAAAGGCGCCCGAAGTTCCGGCGGGCGCGACCAAGGTTGTGGTCAAGAAGCTAAC
>JANXWU010000315.1 GCA_025350985.1 Spartobacteria bacterium
CGGAAGCTGGAGCCGGCGATCGAGACGATTTTTTTGATGCCGAAAGAGGACTACACTTATTTGAGTTCGCGGCTGGTGAAGGAGATCGCGCGGCTGGGTGGAAGTGTGGAGGCGTTTGTGCCACATTCGGTCGTGCAGGCGTTGCAGGCGAAGTTCCCCCGCTAGCGCGCCGCCGGCACCGCGGGCCTGGCGCCCGTGCCAACAAGGAGTCATGCCATGAAAGTTCATCTCAATCAGATTCCCGACGAGGGGCTGCACATCGGGGGCGAGGAGCCAGAGGCGATTTTGGATTTGGGAAAGGACGCGCTGGTTCGTCCTGCCGGTCCCATCCGTTACGACCTCGACGTGAACAGCTCAGGAAACAGCTTTTTCGCCACGGGCTCGCTCGCGGTTGATTTCGAGTGCGAGTGCGGACGCTGTCTGGAGACGTTCCGCTACCCGCTGCGGCTGGAGAATTACGCGATGCAGGAAGACTTGGACGGGCGGGAGACGGTGGACTTGACGCCCACGATGAGGGAGGATATTCTCCTCGCCCTGCCGTCCTACCCGCATTGCGATTGGAATGGAGAAAAAGTGTGCTCCGGCCCGCTTCTGCAATCGGTCGAACCGAGTGCGGCTCCCGACCAAGAAACGCCCTCCGCGTGGGACGAACTGGACAAACTGAAAATCCAATCTCGCTAAAAATCATGGGAGTCCCAAAACGCAAACAATCCAAGCAGCGCCTGCGCACGCGCAAAGCTGCGAACGCCTGGCACGCTTCCGAACTCGGCAAATGCGGCCAATGCGGAAGCCGCATCCCATCCCACGTCGCCTGTCCGTCCTGCGGCTATTATAAAGGCCGCCAAGTGCTCACGGTCGCCGGGGCGTAAGTTTTCGCATCTGGCCGGCGATTTGAAACCGACGGCTCGCTTTCATTCGGCCGGCGCTTTTTTTCAGCCTGAATGAGAATCGCTCTCGATGCCATGGGCGGTGATTTCGCGCCGAAGGCCACCATCGCCGGCGCGGTGCTCGCGCTGCGCGAGTATCCCCACCTGACCAAGCTTTTCCTGGTCGGCGACAAAGACCGGATCGAAGCCGAACTCAAGGCCAACGAATACTCCGACCCGCGCATCGAAATTCTCCACACCACGCAAATCGTGGAGATGAACGACAGCGGGCTGGACGCGGTGCGGCGCAAAAAAGATTCCTCGATCAGCCGCGCGACGGATTTGGTGAAAAATGGCGACGCGGAAGCCGTCGTCAGCGCCGGGCACACGGGCGCGGCGGTCACGGCTGCGGCGATCAAAATGCGGACATTGCCTGGTGTCGAGCGGCCGGCGATTGCGGCGGTGATGCCGACTGAGACGAACTATTTCGTCCTCATCGACGCAGGCGCGAACACCGAATCCACGCCCCTGCAACTGGTGCAAAATGCGATCATGGGTGCGACGTATTCCGAGCACGTCCTCGGTTACAAAAACCCGAGTGTCGGCCTGATGTCGATCGGCACCGAGGACGAGAAAGGCAACGACTTGACGAAGGACACCTTTGACGGACTCAAGAAAAGCGGCGTCAACTTCCGCGGCAACATCGAGGGGCACGACCTGTTTGAAAACCCGGTCGAAGTCGTCGTCTGCGATGGTTTCACCGGCAACATCGTCCTCAAAACGTGCGAGGCGATTGCGCACGCAATTTTCCGCTGGCTCAAGCACGAGCTGTATAAAAGCCCGTTCACCAAACTCGGCGGACTGCTCGCCAAGCCGGCGTTCAAAACCATTTACAAAAAAACCAACGCCGAAGAATACGGCGGCATGCCGCTGCTCGGCGTGAACGGCATCTGCATCATCGCGCACGGCGGCAGTTCGCCCGTGGCGATCAAGAACGCCATCCGCGCCGCCGCCGAGCAAATCAAGCACGAGGTGAATCCTCAAATCGTCGCGCGCATCAAAAGTTATAATGAAAAAGCCGCAGCCTCGCAGCCCGCGCCTGCACAAGCCTAAGCGCACGGTCTCGATCGTCGGCACGGGCAGCTACGTCCCCGAGCGCGTGCTCACGAATGCGGAGTTGGAGAAAATGGTGGAGACGAGTGACGAGTGGATCATGACTCGCACGGGCATCCGCGAGCGGCGC
>JANXWU010000482.1 GCA_025350985.1 Spartobacteria bacterium
CGCAATGGATGTGGACATTGAGCGAACGGCCGGGGGTGTCCGGTTGCAGCCTGGCTTTGCCTTCGTCGGTGAGAATGACGGGGTAACGCTGGGCGAGCGGGTTACTTCACGCGGGCACTGATTTGATCGAGCAGCGTCTTCGCGCCCGCTTCCGCGAATTCTGGATCGTTGATCGCGCAGTCCAGTTCGATCAACGGAATGTCGCGGCGAAGATTTGCTTTGATCGCGGTAAACAGCGCAACATCGGCTTCGGGCGAGTGGAAAGGCTGACCCGGTGCGCTGATCACGCTGATTGCTTTCAGCGGCAACAGCACTGTCACGGGTCCGCGCGAGGCGTTCGCTTTTTGGGCGAGAATTTTTCCGAGCTGCGCGCATTCGTCGGCGCTGGTGCGCATGAGCGTGACCTGCGGGTTGTGCTTGTAAAAAGTGCGGCCTGAAAACTTCGCAGGAATAGTTTCGGGCGCGAAAAAGTTCACCATGTCGAGGCAACCCGGCGCGATGATTTGCGGCACGCCGAGCTTTGCCGCCGCATCAAGTCGAGTCGGCCCCGCCCCAAGCACGCCGCCGACCAGTTCATCGGCCCACTCGGTCGTGGTGATGTCGAGCACGCCGGAGACGAGTCCGCTCTCGATCAGCGATTCCATCGTGCGCCCGCCGGTGCCGGTGGCGTGGAAAACGAGCACTTCGTAACCCGCGTCTTGGCAGATTTTTTTCGCCTCCTGCACGCAGGCGGTCGTGTTGCCAAACATCGACGCAACGATGACCGGCTTGTCGGAGGCTTGCGGAACCGCCGCTTCGACCATTCCGCAAATCGCGCCCGCGGCGCGCGAGAGGATCACGCGGGAGATGCGGTTCAGCCCGGCGATATCGACAATGCTCGGCATCATCACGATGTCTTTCACGCCGACGTATTGGGCCGTGTTTCCACTCGCCAGAGTCGAAACCATCAGCTTCGGAAAACCGAGGGGCAGTGCGCGCATTCCCGCCGTGGCGATGGCCGTGCCGCCGCCGCCACCGAGCGAAATCACGCCGTCGATTTGTCCTTCGCTTTGCAGTTTCGACAGAATAATCGGCGCGGCTATTGACATGGCGGTGACTGCTTCACCGCGATCATTTTTCACGAGCACAGCGGCGAGATCGATCCCCGCCAGCTTCGCGACTTCTTCCCGTGTGATGTCCGGTTTGAGCGTCGGCGCGAAAGCAGTCCCGACGTCGATGACCAGCGTCTCGTGTCCGCGCGCGCGGATTTGTTCAGCGACGAAGGCGTGCTCGTCGCCTTTCGTATCGAGCGTACCGAGGATCGCGATGGTGGCCATGGTCTTATTTTCCGCTCGCCCAAGTCACCGCGTTTTCCAGCAGCTTTTTGTATTCGGGCAGATCGTGTGCGCGCGCGTCGTGGCCCGGTGCGATGCAGACGATTCGCGCTTTTGGATTTTTCACGATCCAGACACTCGGAAACGTCCTGCCGCTTTTCGGGCTCGTCGCCGTCGCCAGCACCTCGACCGGCGCGCCCTGCGGATCGACGATCATGTTGTAAAGCTCGTCGGTGACTTTGAAACTCGGCGAAACTCCGGCGGTGACCGGATGATTCGCGTTCGTGATTTTCACTTCAAACTCGGCAATCGAGTCGTGCCCATGAGAACCGCCGCCGACGAGTTCCTTGTTGTATTCCGCCCATTTCGGGAACGCATACCAAGTGCCGGGATGCACGAGCACCAGCCCCTTGCCGGCGGCAACGAAATCAAACAACGCCTTGCGCATCTCCGGCGTGTCGAAGCCCGGCTGATTCGTGCTCGAAACGAACACGTCCACCTTCGGCAACTCGGCCAGCGCGACCACAGGTTTGTCGGTGTAATTGATGGAAAGCTTCGCGTTCGCGCCAAGCGTCGCGACGTCTGCCTTGTTAAAAAACTTGTCGAAGTCGTGCGACGAGCCCCCGCCGACTACGAGCACTTTGACGCCAGCACTCCATTTCAAAGCCTCCGCAGGCGTGGATGATTTGGACGATGGCGCCGGTGCGGGATTGGAAACTTTTCTCACGTCGGCGGCTTCAGCAGGACTCAAGTTCACACTGCCCGCGCCCATTTCCGCCGTGATCGCGACGGTCGTTGTCGCCACGCCATTGTCGAAACTTTCCAACACAAGCCGATCGACGACTCCGCTGTGTTTCAGGATTTTGGTGAACGCGCGCACTTGATGACCGTGCTGGACAAGACCTTCCGCGAGGGTCGAGCCCGGCACGTCCACTTCGCGGATGTAATCGGCAAACTCCTCGCCGTTCTGGAGCGTGAACTCCTCCTTCTTGCCGTCGGAATAAAGCGCGGTCACTTTCATGGCCGGTTTACCTTCATTATATGGATGCCCCCAGCCGGCGACTCCGCCGAGAAAATGCAGCCGACTCGCGGCAAATCCCAGCTTCACCTCCGCCCGCTGCGGCAGCGTATGCGCGAAAGCTCCCCGCCCACCGCCTTTGAGATCGAGGACATTTTTGCCTGTCGGGCTTTTCGCCGGATCGACGATGTTGAACGGCACGCCTTTCACCGGGACGATGCCGAATTTGTTGAATGCGAGCGAGTCGCCGGTCTGCTCCTCCGAGCCGTAAAGCCCACGCCGCGTGTCGGCGGTAAACGCGCTGGCGAGGTCGAGCACGCGGAAGTTGCCCGTGTCCGACATGAGATACGCGATGATGTCGCGGATGCCTTCGGGCGCGAGCGCCTCGAAGCCTTCGGGCATCAGCGAAAGTCCCGTGTCGCGACGGCTGACGATCTCGGATTTTTTAATCTCCGCATCGCCGCCGGCGTTGCGCATCAGGACGGTGTTCGCGTTTTCGCGCACGATGACGCCGTTAAAGGAGTCGCCGTTTTTCTGCTGTACGTCGATCGCCAGAAAACTCGGATCGACTTCACGGTTCGGGTCGAGGATCGCCACGATCAGGCCCGCCTGGCCGTGCAATCCCATGCCGGTGAGATCGGGCGCAAATTCCTTTTTTCCCACGCCTTTGTAGGCGTGGCAGACGAGGCAGTTTTGCTCGAAGATCGTTTTACCGTTGGCCATGTTGCCGGGCTGCATCGCGACGGGCAGGAACTTCGCGATCAGGTCGTCTTTCGCCTTCAACTGCGGCCCGCGCAGTCCGTCGATGGCCGAGACGGCGGCAGTGGAAACTTTGCGGTCGGCGTGCGTGCGCAGCCGGCCGACGGCCACGGGGCCGAGTTCGGCGAGGCCGATTTTTTTCGACTTGAGCGCCTCGACGAGCGCGAGCGACCAGTCGGCGTGTTTGATGATTTGATTGAGCAGCGCGTCGCGTACCGCGGCGTCCGTCGTGTTCGGGAGCGTGTTCACAAACTGCGCTCCGATGCTCGCGTCGCCGGTGTCACCGAGTGCGACGATGATCCGGGACTGCACTTCCGGTGCGGCTTTCGAGCCGATGAGTTTTGAAACCGCTGGCAAAATTTCCGCGTTGAGAACTCGCGCGCCGATGACTCCGGCGGCGATTTGTCCGCGTTGCTCGGCGGGCGTCGTGTTGTCGTTCAGTTTCGCGAGCAGCGATTTGATAACTGGCTGCGCGGTGGCGGTGAGTTCGTGATTTTTGTCCCAAGCAACGACAAGCGGCAGCGCCGCGGCGGCGACTCCCGCGTTTTGCGAACCGAGCAACTGCGCGAGCGAACGCGACAACGTGGGTGTCCATTCCGGCACGGCGCTGCCGGCGAGCGTGGAGAGCAGCGCCACCTTCAAAGCGTCTGCCGACGGGGGTTGCGCGGCGAGGGCGGTCACCGCTTTCGCGACCGACGCGGGATCTTTCGCGTTCGCGAGCGTTGCGCTGAGTTGCGTGACGAGCAGCTTGAGCGGTTCGGGGTTGGCGGCGGCAAGCGCGGCGTTGAGGAAGCCGGCGGGGTTTGTCGTCGCCACGCTGACGATCGAGGATTTGGTCCAGTCATCCTGCGCCGTCGTGAAGAGCGCAACGAGTTTGCGGATGACGTCATCGCCTAGTTGTGTGTGGCCCAGCGCCGTGATCGCCTTGAGTCGCACGCGCGCGTCGGAATCATCGAGGCATTTTGCAACCGCCTTCTCGGACGCAGGGTCGGCGGGAAGAAACGCCATTACTTCTAGCGCATTTTTGCGGAGCGCCGCGTTCGGATCAGCGAGCGCCGCGTCGCGCGCAGTCGCGTCGAATTTGCCCAGCCGCGCGAGCGCCCAAAGAGCGACGACACGCGTTTCAGGAGATTTTTCCTTCTCCATGAAAACCGTGTGCAGCGGGGGAGCAGCGTCCGTTTTTCCGGACTCAACGAGGAGCCGGAATGCATTGTTGCGGACTTGGCGGCTGGGGTGATCGAAGGCAGCAATCAGCTCAGCGCTCGACGAATCTTTGGTGACCTTCGGGATCGCCAAGGTCTTTGCCTCGTTGTGCTGCACGCGCCAGATGCGCCCAAAATAATGGTCGCGATCCGGCCGCACGGCCGCGCCAGCCGGCCCGTGCTGTGGGCCGCGTGTGTCGTTGTGGATCACGGCTTGATTGTAAAAGTCCACGACGTACAGCGCGCCGTCGGGGCCGACACGCACTTCGATGGGACGCCACCAATAATCTTTGCCGGCGATGAATTCCGTCTGCTCGCGACCTTCCTCTTTGTGCGCGTCGAAGGTCACGCCGTTCGGCTTTGTGAATTCGTGATTGACGATGTTGATCGTCGGTTCAGTCGTGAAATAGCTGTAGTCCCATTTTTTCGGCCATGCCCCGCCGTCGTAAATCGCGCAGCCAGCCGCGGCGGTGAACTGCCCGACCTGATCGATCTGCACGTAAGCCTGCTGGTCATACGTCATGAGCGGATACGTTTTCTGCCCGACCACGTTTGCCTTCCAGCTTGGTGTGTTGCCGATTTTTCCCCGAGCCAGCACGCTTTCCGGGACGACGACGTGCATGAAAACCTGCCCGCATGTCGGCTGCGTGAAGAACACTTCGTTGTCCCAAGTAATGTCCAGTCCCCATGTGTTGCTGCCTTTGGAACTGAATTGCTCGAACGCCGAGCCGTCCGGCTGAAAGCGCACGACGCCGGCGCCCATGTTGCCGAAGTCCTTGCTGCCGTCGGGCGATTTCGGATGCCCCGCGCTGTAGCCGAGCGTCGCGTAAACCCAGCCGTCGTAGCCCCAGCGCAGATTGTTGATGACCGCATGCGTATCTCCGGTGCCGAGTCCGGTGTAGAGCTTTGTCACCGTGTCGGCTGTGCCCGTGCCCTTCGTGTCGCGCAACCAGAGGATGTCTGGCGCTTGCGAGACGATCACGCCGTCTTTGTAAAAAACCATGCTCGTTGCGAGTTCGAGACCTTCGTAAAAGACGTGCTTCTTTTGGAAGACGCCGTGCGCGTCCGGGTCGCTGAGAATCGAGATTTTGTCGGTCGCGGGACGGTTCGCGATGTCGCCGCTTTTCACGAGGCTGCCGCTTTCTTTCCACGGGTCGGTCTTCGGCACGCGGCGACCGTTCGGATACTCGGGCGTCTCGGTCACCCACATCCGTCCCTGGCCGTCCCAATCGACGTTCATCGCCTTGTTGATGAGCGGCTCCGACGCGACCAGCGACATTTTGAAATCGGGATGCACCACGGTTTTTGCGACCGTTTTTTCCGGCAGGCTCGGCCCGCCTTCGGGGTAACGCAGAGCCGCCAGTTCATCCTTCGCGCAGAGTTCATCGGTGTTCGCCCGCCGGCCTGCCCACGCGATGCCGCGCAGCAAAATCGCGCGGAAATTTGGGCGCGAGAAATTGACGTGCATGTGACCAGGAATCGAGACGAACGCGCGGTAGTCCGCGCCCTCGGCGAGCTTGTTTTCGTACAGCCACATCTGCGGCTGGATGTCGTACACGCTGACCTTCCCGCCCGCCGTGAGCTTTTGCGCGCGCGCCTGCCCTTTCGCGTTCCGCGCGCCGGACGCATTGGGCGTGTAGGCTGCGGCGAGGACGCGGATTTTTTCCGACAAATCCATGTCGTAGTAAATCTCGTCGTCCAAGTCGAAATTCGACGCGTCCCGCGTGACCGGATTGTCGCGGTCGGTAAAATAGAGCGACTCTTTTCCCTCCAGCCATTTGGTCGTGCCCCAGCGCCACGCGCCACCGATCAGGTTTTTGTACCAGTCGCAACTCGCGTCAGTTTTCGTGACCGTCGCGGCGTGCAGCACGACGAGAC
>JANXWU010000335.1 GCA_025350985.1 Spartobacteria bacterium
GCATCTGAGGGAGTTATTGGATAACTTGCAATGGTTCGCCAACGAGCCCGACGACGGACTCGATCCGCTGGTGAAGATGGCCGTCATTCACTACCAGTTCGAGGCGATCCATCCTTTCTATGATGGTAACGGTCGCACGGGCCGCATCCTGCTCATCCTATACTTACTGCTCCAGAAACTACTCGACCAACCGATCCTCTTCCTAAGCCGTCACATTATTGAAAACAAAAACGATTACTACCGCTGCCTGCGCCGAGTGACCGAGGATGGCGCGTGGGAAGACTGGATACTCTACTTACTCCGCGCGGTGGAAACGACCGCCGAAGAAACCTGCGCGAAGATCGCGGCTATAGCCGACTTACAAGCAAGTATGATCGAAGAAGGCCGCAAGAAGCTGGAGAAACGCACCTTCTCCAAGGAACTAATCGAGGAGTTATTCGTGCGACCTTACTGCAAGATCAAGTTCCTCGAAGAAGCCGGGTTGGCCAAGCGTGTTGCCGGTGCGCGCTATCTTAGAGAGTTGGAAGAGGCCGGATTAGTCCGTGCCGAAAAGGCCGGCAAGGAAGTCCTCTTTATTAACTATCGGCTGGTGGAGTTATTGGCGGGGAAAGATCATTCCCCCAAGCGCGAATTCCGCCGCTAACCCGGCCGACAGACAACGCTCCCATTGCATTGGGCACTCTTCCGGGCACGATGTGCGGTCGCGCTTTGCAATCGCCGCGCGGGCGCGTAGTCTCCGCAGCCATGGAGCAGGATTACAAAGTTAAACTCGAGGTCTTCGAAGGGCCGCTCGATCTGTTGTTGTACCTCATCAAGAAGGATGAGATCGATATTTATGACATCCCGATCGAGCGAATTACGAAGCAGTATCTCGCGTACATGGATTTGTTCAAAATCCTCGACCTCGACGTGGCGGGCGAGTTCGTGGTGATGGCGGCGAATCTCATTTACATCAAGAGCCGCAGCCTGTTGCCCGTCTCCCAACAGCCGCCGGAAGAGGAAGCCGACGAGGCCGATCCGCGCTGGGAATTGGTGCGGCAGCTTCTCGAATACAAAAAGTTCAAGGAAGCCGCCGAGCATTTGCAAACCCGCGCGCAGGTGCAGGAAAACTTGTTCAGCCGCTCGCCGGAAAAACCAGATTTTACGGGTGAACGTCCGCTCGGCGAAGTGAGCATTTTCGATTTGCTCAACGCGTTCCAGACGATGCTCAAGCGCGTGAACTTAAAGGAGGATTTGCGCGAAATCTTCGAGGAGAATTTCACGGTCTCGGACAAGATCGATCTGATCTTGAAGATGATTGCGACCGGCGTGGCGCTGACCTTTTCCGAATTGTTCGCCCAGGCCGCGTCGCGCACTGAGATCGTGGTGACGTTCCTCGCACTCCTCGAACTCATCCGCCTGAAGCAACTCCGCGTCGTGCAGCCGGACGTGTTTTCGGAGATCGAACTGGTGAAAGCCTGACGCGCGTGACAACGCCTTTTTCGCGCACTAGGATTTTTGCACCATGACGTTGAAAGAAATCATCGAGGCGCTCCTTTTCGCCTCGCAAAAGCCGATGATGCCGAAGGAGTTTGTGGCCGCGCTGAAATCGGCGGCGGACGGCTGCGAGGATTTGGATGTAAAGGCTTGGGCGAAGACGAAAGAGGCGGAGGTGGCGGCGCTGCTCGAGGAGTTGAAAATCGAATACATCGAGTCGCGACGGGCGATTCAGATGGTCGAGCAGGTGAATGGTTGGAAGCTCGTCACCAACCCGGAATACGGACGCTGGGTGCGGCAACTTTACCCGGAATCCAAGCCCACGCGGTTGAGTGGTCCCGCGCTGGAGACCCTCGCGATCATCGCTTATCGACAGCCGCTGACGCGGGCGGATGTGGAGGCTGTGCGCGGCGTCGCGGTCGATGGCGTGGTGCAATCGCTGTTGGAACGCGGCTTGGTTCGCATCGCGGGCCGCGCGGAGGTGCCGGGGCGTCCGCTGCTTTATGAAACGACAGAGTTTTTCCTCGAACATTTTGGCCTGCGGGCGCTGGAGGAGTTGCCAAACTCCGACGAGTTGCGGCGGGCCGCGCTGCCGACCGCGCCGGCGCCGGAAGCACCAAAACTCGAGGGACAAATGACGCTGGGCGAAATCGCGCCCGCCGCACCGTTCTCCGATGCGGTTGCGTCGTCTGAGCCGGTGGAATCGACCGTCGAAACTTCCCAAGCGGAAACCCTATGACCCTGCCCGAGATTAGAAAAAAAATCGACGCGATCGACTCGAAGCTCGTCGAATTGCTTAACTCGCGCGCCGACTTGGTGCATGAAGTCGGCGAGGTGAAGAAGCGCGATGGCACTTCCATTTACGCGCCGGAACGGGAGGAGCAGTTGCTCCGGTCGGTGGTGAAAAAAAGCAAAGGCAGGCTGCCGGCTTCGGCCATTCGCGCGATTTACCGCGAGATCATGTCGGCGTCGCTCGCGCTGGAAAAACATCTCACGATCGCCTACCTCGGTCCCGAGGCGACGTGGTCGCATCAGGCGGCACGGGAAAAATTCGGCGCGAGCGTGAACTATGCGGCGCAGTCGAGCATCGCGGAAGTGTTCAACGTCGTCTCGCGCAAAAATGCGGACTACGGCGTCGTGCCCATCGAGAACTCGACCGAGGGCGCGGTGAACTACACGCTGGATCAGTTTGTGGACTCGGAGCTGAAAGTCTGCGCGCAGTTTTCGCTCCGCATCGAAAACAATCTCATCGCGAAAATTCCGCGCGCGGAAATCCGCAAAGTTTATTCGCATCCGCAAGTCTTCGGGCAGTGCCGGCAATGGCTGCGCCACCACCTGCCGGGGGTCGATCTCATCGAGGTCGCGAGCACGACCCACGCCGCTGAGTTATCGGCCCGCGAGCCGCACAGCGCCGCGATTGCGGGACGGATGGCCGCCGAGGTCTATGGCCTGAACGTCCTCGAAAGCTCGGTGCAGGATTCGCCCAACAACACGACGCGTTTTCTGGTCATCGGCCACAACACCTGCCCGCCGACTGGCGACGACAAGACCTCGCTGATGTTCTGCGTGCAGGATAAACCGGGCGCGCTTTTCAACGCGCTCGAGCCGTTCAAGCGGCTGCGCCTGAACATGAGCAAAATCGAAAGCCGCCCGTCAAAACGGAAAGCGTGGGAGTATTTTTTCTTCGTCGATGTCGAAGGCCATTCGCATGACAAGGCGCTCATCAAGGCGCTCGACGAGCTTTCAAAACACTGCACGTTCGTGAAAATTCTCGGGAGTTATCCGAAAACGACGTGCGGATGAGATGGCGCTCAGGATTGACTAAACGAAGCGGAGTCGAGGGAATCTTACAATCGTCCCCAGCGCGTTGCTTTCCCAAGGCGTTTTAACACTCAGGAATAGGCTCATTTTTTCCACAGATTGCGCAGATTTTCACAGATTTGTTGGGACTTGGAGAAGTGCCCACTTCAAAAAAAATCTGCGTCAATCTGTGAAATCTGTGGATAACCTCCTGCGCTGAGAGGGCGTTTAAAAAGACTCGAGGCGTGTGGAAAGCGGCGCGAGGACGCGCCGCACTCCAAAGCGGCTGCGCTGCAAAACAAAGCTGGCGCGCCTCTTTGCGCAAAGAGGCTTTAGAGTGCGCTGCGTCCCCGCAGCGCTTTCACCACGCGCGCGCCGACTTTTTTAGACGCCCTCTTCGGTCGATTTTTCAGACGGTGGGAACAGGCTCCGAGTCATTCGTCAGATTCCTCGACTCCGTTCCGTTTTACTCACGCGCACTCCATGGAGCTATCTTGAATGAAGTCGATGGCCTCGGAATGACACGCATGGTGAAAGTGAGCCACTGCCAGGCGGGTCCGAGGTTTGACAACCATCCCGCGTCCCCCATACTTCCCGGCTACCCACTCGTGAGCACTCCTCCTGTTTTGCCCGAATCGGCGACCACTCCAACCGCAGGACGGGCCGACCTGCGACACGACCACATCCGCGACGCCGTCATCCGCCTCGCGGGCGACTCGCAGGACGGCATCCAAAGCGCGGGGGCATTCCTCGCGCGCCTCGCCGGACGCAGCGCGCAGGACGTGATGACGTACATGACCATCCCGTCCACGATCTCGGGCGGGCCGTCGATTTTCCAAGTCCGCATCGGCACCGGCGAAGTGCTCTCTTCCGGCGACGAAGCGGATTTTCTCGTCGCCTTTTATCAACACAGCTACGTCGATCACATCGGCTGTTTGAAAGAGGGCGGCGTGTTGCTTTACGACTCGGATAATGTTCAGCCGAACACTGACGACAAACGCTACGTCTATGTCGGCATTCCGATCACCGGACTCACCGTCGAAGCGCTCGGCGGCACCGCGAAGGACAAGGGCAAAAACGTCTTCGTGCTCGGGTTGATCGCGAAAATTTTCGACCTCGACGTGGACAAGTTGCAGGGACTCATTCGCGAGCGATTCCGCGGCAAGGACGAGAGCATCGCCAACACCGCGCTGATGGCTTTTCACGCCG
>JANXWU010000439.1 GCA_025350985.1 Spartobacteria bacterium
AACACCATGCGCCGGCCGTCTCAACCGACTCCACCAGTTTCAAAAACTGTTCGCGGCTCGGAAGCGGCAGTTGCTTTTGGCGCACCGGCACCCTTTCCAGCTTCACGACAGGACTGCCGTAAATCACCCCGGCCTCCTTCGCAATCTCGAAGACATTCCGCAACCCCGCGATGGTATTGTTGTAGCGCGTGGCCGACGACCCTTTGCGAAATCGGCGTGCCCATTCTACGCAATCCGTTTTCGTGATGCGCCGAACCTCGCGAGCTTCGAGCCCCGGCCAGCTTTTGAGCAACGCGCGAAATACCTGATTCCAGTAATGGCGGGTGCTCGGCTTGATCGAAACGTCGTCGGCTTGGTTCTGTTGATGGACTGCGAGCGCCTCGCCAAATGTCATTTTGGCCGACGCATCGTTGACGCTCACCACCTGCTTCTCGTGATGCTCGCGCAGAAACTCCGCGAGGCGCGCACGAGCGACAGAGAAATGCGAAGTGCGGAGACTTTCCCAAATTTCTTTGCCGTGGGCGAAGGCGCGGGCATAGTAACGCCCGGTCTTGTGACGAACCAAATTTTGCTCCGGTGTTTTTGCCCAAGTTTTCATGGTTTTGCGCTGTTTCGTAGCTCGACCGTAGAAAATTTACCCAATCGTTTTCGACGCGTCATAAGTTACTCGTAACAATGTGTTTGGGCCTGTAGCTCAATGGTTAGAGCAGGGGACTCATAATCCCTTGGTTGTGGGTTCGAATCCCACCGGGCCCACGACATTGATTTCCGATTTCCGATTGCTGATTTTCGATTGAAGGCAGCGTCGCAATGAGTTCCACCTTTCCTTCCAAAATTGCGGTCGTCGGTTCAGGCGCGGTCGGAAGTTTTTACGGTGGCAAACTCGCACACCTCGGGTGCGACGTGCATTTCCTCCTGCGACGCGATTTGGAAACGGTGCGAAAAAATGGGCTCACGCTCCGGACCGAGCACGACGCGATTCATCTGCCCCGCGTGAACGCGCATGGCTCGACCGAAGACATCGGCCCGTGTGATGTCGTGATCGTCGCGGTGAAGACGACGGCGAATCGCGATTTGGAAACCCTGCTGCCGCCTTTGCTGCGGGAGGGCACGGTTTTGCTCACCCTGCAAAATGGTTTGGGCAACGAGGAATTTCTCGCTGAACATTTCGGCGTGGAGCGCGTCGTGGGCGGGTTGTGTTTCGTGTGCCTGAATCGCGGCGAGCCGGGAGAAATCCTGCACTTCGGCCACGGGTCACTCTCGATCGGGGAGTTTCGCGGACCGCCGCAAGCACGCACGCAAACCCTCGTGGAGATTTTCCGGCAGGCAGGCGTCGAGACGCGGCTGGTGGAAAATCTCATCACCGAACGGTGGCGCAAACTGGTCTGGAACATCCCGTTCAACGGCCTCGCCATTGCCGCCGGCAAGGCGGCCGTGGACGCGGTGCTGGCCGATCAGGGGTTGCGGACGTTGGCGCGAAATTTAATGAGCGAGGTCATCGCCGCCGCCGGAAAACTCGGCCACTTCATCCCTCCGGAATTCGGTGACGAACAGATCGCCCGGAGTTTCGAGATGGGCGCGTACCGGCCTTCGAGTCTGATTGATTACGAGGCCGGACGGGAGGTCGAGGTCGAGGCGATTTGGGGCGAACCGTATCGGCGGGCTGTGCGCGGCGGCGTGGATTGCGGGCGGATGGAGACGATCTATCATTTGGTGAAAAGACTGGCCGCCACCGGTTTGAAACCATGAGATGTCCCAACGAATTCCGTCGCGAGACGCTGCCCGCGGCGTTGCAAAATCACCGCCCGGAATGGGGCATCGTCCTGGGCTCCGGGCTGGCGGGATTCGTCGATCGCGTCGGGATCGTGGACGCGCTCCCGTACGAGAGCATTCCCGGCCTTCCCGTGTCGCGGGTGCCTGGACACGCGGGGCGTTTGGTGCTGGCAAAAATCGGCGCGGTGGATGTCGTGATCGCGCAGGGCCGGGTGCATTTGTACGAAGGCCGCACCGCGCCGGAAGTCTGCGCGCAAGTGCGGTTGATGGCCGCGCTGGGCGTGCGCCGGCTCGTGCTCACCAACGCCGCGGGCGCGATCAATCCCGCGTTCGTGTTGGGAGAATGGATGGCGATCACCGACCAGTTGAATCTCACCGGCACGTCGCCGCTGCTCGGTGGCGCGCATTTTTTCGACATGACGGAAGTTTACTCCGCGCGGCTGCGTCAACACTTTGCCGCCGTCGCCGCACGGCAGCGCGTGACGCTGCACGAAGGCGTGTATGCCGGTCTGCTGGGTCCGCAATATGAGACGCCAGCGGAGGTGCGGATGCTGCGTGCGGTCGGCGCCGACGTGGTCGGCATGTCCACTGTGCTGGAGGCGATTCAGGCGCGGGCGCTCGGGATGGAAGTGGCCGGTTTTTCGTGCGTGACGAATTGGGCCGCTGGTCTCGCGGCGGGCGCGCTCGCACACGAGGAGGTGCTGGCAACCGGGCTGAAAGCAGGGGCGCAACTCGGCGGCCTGCTGGAGGCAGCCTTCGCCGGGGAAGCTTGAACGCGGCTTTTTCTCGCGACATCCCCGTGCCGTCCAAGCTGTTCGCATGGGGTAATTTGCGTGAACCAACTACGCGTGGTTTTCGTCCCGCCAAGTTGCGCCTGGGCTCCATCTCGCTATGAGTTTCCCGTTCGCGCCGCCGCCTTCCCGCCGACTTTTTTCCCTATGAAAACATCACCATTCCTCCGCCGCGCTGCCGCCTTTTTTTCGTTTTCGCTTTCGGCAATCGCCGTCGGTTTTGCGGACACGAATGTCGCGACGCTTCCCATCCCCGCTTCACTGGTGGTGGTGAATCCTGTGACGAAAAAAGTGTACGTCTCGGGATCGAACAACGTGACTGTGGTCGATGAACGCACGAACACGACCGCAAACATCGTCATCGGGACGAAGCCGACAGCGGCAGCGGTGAATTTGTTGACCAACAAAATCTACGTCGCGCACAGCGGAACGAGCGTGACGGTGATCGACGGCGTGGCGAACACCAGCGGCACCCTGACCCTCAGCGGCACGGCCACGGCGCTGGCGATTAACCCGGTCACGAACAAAATTTACGTCGCCAATTCGGGAAGCAATGGGCTCGCGATTTTCGACGGCGCGACGAGCACGGCATCCGCAGGCGTGGCGGTCGGTGCGAACCCGACGGCGCTTTCCGTGAACCCGGTCACGAACAAAATTTACGTCGCCAACACCGGGACCAACACGGTCACCGTGGTTGACGGCGCATCGCTGGTGGTGGGCTCGGTGACGGTTGGTCCCGCGCCGTCGGCGGTGGCCGTGAATGGAGTCACGAATAAAATCTACGTCGCCAACTCGGGCACGGACAGCGTTTCGATCATCAGCGGGTCGGACAATTCAGTGAGCACGGTGAATGTCGATTCGTCGCCGGTGGCGCTGGCGGTGAATCCGGTCACCAACAAAATTTTCGTGGCCACTTCGGGATCGAACACCGTGCAGGTGATCGATGGCGCGACGGGCGCGCTGGTGACCGGTTCGCCCATGGTCCCGGTTTCGATTCCCGTCGGCGCCGTGCCCGACGCGATCGCCGTCAACACGCACACGAACAAGATTTATGTCTCCAGTCTGACGGCGAGCAACAGCGTCCTGGTCATCGACGGCGCGGATTACTCGGCGAGTTTTGTCTCCGGTGGCAGCCAGCCCACCAGCCTGGCGATTGATCCGTTGCAGAACCGGATTTTTGTCGGCGGCTCCGCCACGCTCGCCGTGATCGACGGTGCGACCAACTCCACCACGGACGTTCCCACTGGCAGCCAGCCCTCCGCCGCGGACGTTAATTTGGTCACCAATAAAATCTACGTTGCTAACACCGGCACGACCACGGTGACCGCCATCGACGGCGCGACGAACGCGACGGTTTCCATTCCCGTCGGTGTGAAGCCGGACGCGCTCGCGGTCAACGCCCTCGCCAACAAAATTTACGTCTCGGGAACGGCGACGGGCTCCGTCGTCGAAATTGACGGAGCGACGCTCGCCACGAACAGCATTCCGGTCGGCGCGCTGCCTTTCGCCTTGGCGGTCAATCCTTTGACGAACAAAATCTACGTCGCCAACGAAGATGACGATTCGGTCACGATCATCGACGGGGTGACGCGCGCGACCACGATCATTTCCGCAGGCACCAGTCCGCGTGCGGTGGCGGTGAACCCAGCGACCGATCGCATCTACGTCGCGAATTTTTTCGGCGGGACGGTGACGATGATTGACGGCCCGACCAACGGGATGTTTCCGGTTTCCGTCGGCCAGTTCCCGAGCGCGCTCGCGGTGAATCCACGCACCAACAAAATCTACGTCGCCAACAGCGGCAACGGCGTGAACGCGGGCACGGTGACGGTTATCGATGGCGACACGCACGCGACCATGACGATCGGAGCCGGAGTCAATCCGCG
>JANXWU010000490.1 GCA_025350985.1 Spartobacteria bacterium
GTTTGTTCTGTTTGAGTATTTTCTACCGTTACGGGAATTCTCGTTTCGGGTTTTTTACGTAGCCAGCCTAGTACATTGTCATAGCCATATTGACCCCACATGATCGCATCGTTGTTACCCCACTTGTTTTGCTCGGTCAGATAGACTTGGTCTAGGGTTGCACTATCAATTATCGCAATGTGGCCGTAACCACCACCCATGTTGGTGTTAAACACTACAATATCGCCTTGCTCTGGTGCATTGTCTGGCGTATTTTTGATTAAATCTACTAGGTCTGACCGACCATTGATAAGGCTGCTCGGATAATCAGTGTAAGCGTCCACCGCTCCACCGATGTCATTGAATCTTGAGCTAGTTATACCCCAGACTTGCTCTACATAAAGACGGGCGTAGTCCACACACTGGACATCGTTGTTTTGGTCAAAATCTTGTTTTGTACCTACGTATTTTTGAATAAATTGTTGATATGTCATGGTAGTTAGATTAGTTTAAAGTTTATAAATGTTTTACCGCCCTATGGCTTTGATTTCGACATAGCCCAGCGTTGCTGATGTACCTGCTGTAGCGACTATTGCCCTGACAAACTTGGTGGCAGTGTTGGCATTGTATTGATACACTGTAGCATTGGCAGTTGTAGCTAGGGTTGACCCGCCGATAGCATACCAATTGAGGTTGTCCTCACTACCTTGTAGCTGGAATGTTGGGGTAGTAGTTGCGGCTCCCATATTGATATATATACCGATTGCATCTGAACCACCTACAAAGTAGGCTGGAGTAGTAGAACTAACAGTGTTAGGATTGACAGTTCTGTCTACAAATACTTTCAGGTTATTGGCTTTGTGCATGAAGTTGTTTCTGCTTATTGCCCGAGTAAAACTTGGTGTAGTACCTCCAACTGTTTGGACATATCTGATTCTATTGCCTGACAGCATGATCACAGGTGTTCGATAGATTCCAGCAGCCGTAATTCTAGCCATTTGGAAAATTGGGTACCAACTGGTGCCGCCATCGTCCGATTCTTCTATAGATATATCAAGTGTGGGTGTAGTTCCAGACACCGCACTCACAGCTACATTAAATGAAGCCGACTGGACATTGCCTTGCGTAATTGTAGCGGAAGTTGTCGTTGTGGTGATGGCTGCACTTGCGACATCGGTGTTGGTCGATGATTGCAGGGCAAAACCAAGTCCAGCTCCTGCTGAGTTTATTGCAACTCCACCAATCGAGTTGTTTCCTTGTGGCAAAGGATTCTCTAGCGAAACTCCCGAGGTCGTACTTGATAATTTAAGATTAGTAATTACTTGGCCAGAGGTGTAGGAGGACACTCTTACTTGGATGTATTTTAGCCCCGCCACATCGATTCTTACATTCAAGTTCGAAGCCATATTATTTGTAATTACACCATTTGTAGCGATTACTCCGTTGACAGCGAAGTAATTGAGACCATCTACACTTGCCTCAAAAGAATTAATAGCAGACCAAGTGCCAAAGTATTGTAAGTAAGCTGTAGCTTCACCGTCCACATATTGCCTGTTGCTTTGTCCAGATGTTGGGGTAGAAAGAGTGGCCGCAGTTGTAAAGCCTCCACCAGTCAAGGTCGCAGAAGTCGGAGCTACCGTTGACACGCCAGGATTTGTGATTCTAATCCCGATAACTGAGCCATTGCTTATTACTGCCACAGCAGTTGGCTGGACAGTTGAAGTGTTACCAACGAAAGCTACTGTAGGGATAGATGTATAACCTGCCCCGCCAGAGTTGACATTGAGATAGGAAACTTCGGAGATAGCACTTGTTAGAACCGCTGTTCTTTCTGTTCCATTCTCATAGGCTACAATTAAGTCATCGTTGTTACCGTGAGTAGTAGTGTCAAAGGCTAATGTCAGAACATTGCCACTGACAGTTCCCCCCAGCCCTGGTGAGTTAGGGTTGTAAATTACCCTGTTTTGGGTAGAGTTCGTGATACCCAAGATTTTCTTTTTGTCGATTGTCGCGTAGTCAACAAAAGTTATCTGTCTTGTAGCAGGTGTAAAGGTGTAGTTTTGGAATATTCGTTTAGCCATAGTTATTGATTGATTAGATTGGTCATGTAGATTTCGTTTTTGAGGGTGTCAAATGACCTGTCTTCGTTTATTATCCATTCTTTGCCAGATATGCCTGTATAATACAGGGTTACTGAGCCAAAGTTTTGATTGATTACCGAAGTAGTCGCAAATACCCCTGGGGTTGTAAAACTTTCAATTTGTCCTCCACCGTTTTGATAGATTGTAATTGGGTTAATGCTCGCATCACCTTTGACATCTTTAATGACTGCAATATACCCGCCCGCTTCAAACTCTGGATTAGCAGTTGGCGATGGCAGAGCGAAGTTAGTAACTGATCCCACTGTTTTGTTGACTAAAGCTGTAAAGCTAGTGTAAGGAGCAGAGATTGTCCCCGTTCCAGTAGTGATGGTAAGGAGCTTAGAAAGAGCATTAGGATTGATCATTTGCCCAAACTGCTCATAGACGGTTGTGTCGTTTCCAGTGGTTGTAGCTTCTACAAAAGCGTCAATTGGTGTACCAATATTGGTCATGCTCACTCTTATATTACCGACCGCTGAACTAGTAGATCCTGGTGCTTTACGCAGTCTCAATGACATTGCTGTCGTGCTAGATTTAACTAGCAATTCCACATTGTTTCCGTTGTCCATCACTTTGCCCGTAGCGTGTTTGGCTACCTGCCAGATGTCAGCAGTGTCTCCATAAGCACAAACAATATTATAGGTTTTTGCAAAACCAAAGTAGGTAGTTTCGCCTGTGATTGTTACTAGTAGTGAGTGGCCTCCGTTTGAGCTTGTCCAGGTTCCAATGTCAATATAATCGCTCGCGTTGACTGGAATAGTTTTGAGTACGTCAGTTTTTGGATTCAAAACTATTTTAACAGGGTTTCCGTCTAGCACTCCACCACCGTTATTTATAGCTAGCTTAATTGATTTTGCGACAAGATCACCAACTACTTTATAACCACCATTGGATGGATGGATGTTATCACCACTGTAATATTGAGTGTTAAACTCAGCCCCATCAAAACCCATATTACTATCAGTGGCTAGGTCACAAAGTACATCCGCATAGTCTCTATAATTAGCTCGGATTAAACTATTGATTTGATTTCTATTATAGTTAAACCTACCAGCTGATATTTGAGACGCTGGCAAAATTGTACAAATTACAACTTTACAGTTTGAGTTGACTGTTTTGGCATATTTACACAGAGTTTTGAGCCTATCGTGAATTTCACTGACTGTACCATTTGACTGGATAATGTCATTAGCTCCACCAAGTACTACCAGCACATTTTGGAAACCAGTTACAAAGCTTGTAGGAAAATCAGTTACAGCTTGGGTAATCATTTGGTCGACTCTTCTCCCTCCTACGCCAAGATTGTAGCCCGTAAACGCTTCACCCATGTTTCTTGCTACATATCCTGGATAAACATAGCCGTTTAAAGTGTTAAAGAAACCACTGTTACTTGATCCTTCTCCTTTGGTTATCGAATCTCCATAAAAAATTGTGTTTATAAAGTTAGTGCCAGTATTAAATTTGGATGTCGAAATTCTATTGACAATTGCATTATTATTTCCGTTGCTCCAGACAGAGATGCCGCTACTTCCTGCCGATTGTAGGCTTGTCTCTGTATCTACAGCCGTCATGTCTAGTACAGTATCGCCAGTAGTGTTGTTAAATACCTTTATTTTTAGAGTTGTAGAGCCTTGACCATAGCAACTAAATTGTAAGGTATATTTATGAGCATTATTATATACAAATCCAGTCACACTAAAATCAGTACCAAAAATAACATTATTTACTCCTCCACCAATAATTTTAAACACTTCTAACGATCCAGCAGGATTTAGTTTTGTCATGTAGTGGTTATTGGTTCCAGCTTGGTGTCTTAGCACTGCTCCAATTGTTGCTTGTGTTACAAGCCCTGCTGATAGATCGACAGTTACCTCTTGGTTCAAAGTATTTTCAACAATTGGTCGAAGCAAGAACTTGCTTGTAAACCCAGCTCCATCAGTTGTTGATGCCGTCAATTGACCAGCCCCTGTCACTGAATAAATACCTCCAGCTAGATCTCGCCAGCCATTGCCGACTGCTCCTACTGTAGGGAAACTGTCATTGATTAAAACAGTTTTAAGCCCTATGTTGTTAGGCAATGAAACCGAGGCTTGAACTTGTTGCAAAAAGGCTGATGAAGTAGTCATAGTTACATTAGTAGATTGTTAATTGGTTGGCCGTAGTTGACCCACAGATTTTGGCGTTGAGCCTCGAACCGTGAGTGCCACATGTCGTCAAAATAGCCTATTGCATGGAAATAAGAACCGTTGCCAGCATATTGGTAGCCACTAGCTAGTTTGGTACTGAGAATAGCTTGCCCGACAGCATTGGTGGGGTCATTGACGGTCAAGATGAAGTAATACACAAAGTAGAATAATTTAGAATCGTAAGTTTCTATTGGTGTGCCATCGTGCTTGTACTCAGCTTGGATTTTGCCTTTGATATTCCACTCGCTGGTCAAAAATGGTTTTGGTTTTTGGATAGAGATTACCGCTCGCTGGTCGCGAGCCCAGTTCCAGTCATCGATCATTCGTGAGATTGCACGAAAGGAGTTGTAGCCCCAGTTGCTATCTCCATATGTACCAACTCCTGTTACCTGTGCAGTAGTCAAATCAAATTGACACCAGTTTGGAGTGAGACCAACCGAGCTAGATTGAGCTGGAGTAGCGTTGGCAAAGACATAGCTAGCACATTTATCATTGATGTCATAAGCTCCTTTGACGCATTTATCCCAAAATCCAGCATTGGTCGGATCAATTCTGGAGAAGATGTCTCTATAGGCTCCGACATAATTATAATCTGGGGCAATACAGACCGAGTTATAGCCAAGCTGTAAAGAATCGTTGAGCTGGTAGTAAGCATCCGTGACAGCACTGTAGCCAAAAGCAAAGTTACGTAGATCGTCGATGACCGCCTTGGCTCTGGCGAAGTAGTTTGGTTGTAATAATTCTTGTGGGGTATCGACTGTGAACTGGCTAGAACCCCAGCGTGCGTGAGCCCAGGATAGCGAGACAGCTCGCTCGATGTCTGCATCTCCTGCCCAGTTTGCATCAATAATTGGTTTGGCTAGATTGGGTTTATACAAAAAGCTCATGAGATTCAAGGCATTGCTTGGCAAGTTGGACACGGTGTTGGCAGCTGTGCAGATTCGCCTATCTAGATTGGCTCTAGTCCAGTTGTCTATTCTATTAAAAGTTTCTTGGTCGTTTCTTTGAGCGGCATGGAGAGTACCATAGACAATTCCCTCACTCACCACGTCTGGCACAGTTTGCCCACCGACCAAATCAATTGGCCGCACCACTGCACCCTCGACAGTAATATATCGCATTTTGATACCATCCCAGACATCGTCAAGCTGGTCTTTGGGTGTGATCACAGTGTTGTTGACGATACCTAAAATTTGATCAAAATAAACAGGGCCTGAGATGGCTCCAGCGGCGTTGTTGTAGTCACAGCCAAGAGACACGTGAGCAAAGTTGACAGGGGGTTGGATAGTTGGAAGATATAGCAGTATCGGAGTTAAGTCTTTGTTGATATAGACTTTCCACTGAGTAGCAGTCCGCTCGATTAACACCCTATTGGGCATATCTTTGAGCCAGATTGTGCCGTTGCTAAAATTACCTGCGAAGCTGTTACTAGGATCAACTATCTTGAGGGTAAAGCCAGTGCCTGAACCTTGAATTCGCAATTGCAAAATTGCTGGATTAGTATTATATTGACTATCTGGGTATATTGCCACAAAAGTCCCGTCAACAGTTGCAGATAAAGTTGTCGCCGCTGGAATATTGAAATAGACTTGAAACCGATTGATAACTTGAGCAAAAGAAATTCTAGCTGATTGAAGCTGGTAGCCCAGCGGACTAAAGTCAATTTTGAGAGCATTGCCAATATAGCCCTTGCCTGCCTCAATAGACACCCCACTCCCGTTGATGGATGAGAAGTCGGTCAGTAGATTGCAAGGGTTTTGATAGACTATGGACATATTTAGATATTTGTAATATAGGCGATATTGTCCCATTTGTTGTCCGCAGTGTTCCAAACAAAGCCTACATAATCAGTTTTGTTTGCTGTGACGGTTAGAGTTGGATTGACATTACCAGGGAATCGGTATTGATTGCCCCAAGTCACCAAGCGTGAGCCAGTAGCGTCTTGTCTAATTCTAATTCGTAGTTTCTGGTCATCTTGTGGAGTGCCAGCTGGATTATTGATCAAAGTGGTGGCTACATTTAAAGTCAAAAGTGCTAGATCAGTTGTATCGCAGTTAGGCGTAGTTGCATTAGCTGTAATTGTAAGAGCAGGCGTCCTGGCCACAAGAACAGATGTTAATACCAGCCCACGATAATTGATTATATAGCCAGTAGTACTAGACACTGCCACAAAGACAGGCTTGTCCACTTGACCTAAACCAGTTGGCACAGTGGTGATCATGGAGCCAGCGGTGGTGTCTGAGAGCCTATACACTTCACCGACTGCTAATCCAGTATCAATTGCCATCTGTCCGCTAGTTTGCAAATCAAAAGTGTTGGTAGTAACTGCGACTACCCGACCAATCACCTCAGCGTTGGCAGCATTGTTGGCCTGAGCTTTAACGTAGAGACTGGAACTACTATCGTACCGCACCCAGTCCTTGACCGCTAGAGTGTGGGCGGTTTGAGTGATGACAAGGGGTCGTTGTTGGGTGGTTTTAACTCTAGTTGGTGGCATTATTTGAGATAATTAGCATAGATAAAGTCACCTGTAATTGGTGCTGTGAGATAGGTGATAACATTTCCTGAGATAGTGTAGTCGTTACCTGCTCCTGATTGTTGAGCTACGCCGTTGAGGAACACTTGTTCAGTTCCAGCTGTTGGTGTGAAAGCAAGATTAAAGGTAGTGTTAGTTCCATTAATGGCGTTGACAGGTACTTCACGAATCACGATATTCCCAGTACCAAATCCAGTCGCGGATCCAAAGTTGACCCAAGTAATAGCTGTAGTACCGAGACTTCCACCTTGATCAGATGTACAAAGGTAGGCTTTGTCACCGTTTGCAGTTCCTTGCTCAACAAGCACCAAAGCAGAAGGTAACTCTGACCAAACGTCCATATCTAGTGATCGTGTCCAGGCTGTAGATTGAACGATATACACACCATTTTGGCTTTGAGTTGTTTGGTCTTTGACCAAGATTCTATCATTTGCAACCAACGCCACTCCATCTACTGTTTGAAGACCTGTTAGTGTTAGATTAGCTGTTGAACCAGCTTTGACTGATTGCTTGCCCTTTAGACCTTGAGCTACTGCGTCCACATAGGCTTTTGTTGCTGCGTCTTGAGCGTTGATCGGATCCAAAACATTGATGATTTTGAAGTTGCCCATATTCTGATCTGCTGTGAAAGCGACAGAGCCATTTCGTAGAATTAGTAGATTACCTTGAGCG
>JANXWU010000514.1 GCA_025350985.1 Spartobacteria bacterium
GTTCACGGTGGCGAATTCGGTCACGCCTTGGCTGGTCATGGTGAGCGCGGAGCGGGTGTCATAGAGTTTGCGGAAGGCGAAGTCTTTGGCGCGGGCGCGTTGCCAGAGGGCGTCGTGCAGCGGGCGGCTTTCGGTGGGGAAGCCGATGAGCCGCCAGCGTGGATGCGTGCGGTAGGTCTGGATAACTTCAACGGCTTCGTCGGCGGGGAGCGGGTGCTTAAGGACGGCGGCGTTGCGGAGAAGGCCGTAAAATTCGGCGAGGATGAGCTCGGAAATGGCCACGTCCTCGTTGTCTTGAATAGAGGTCAGCCAAGCACCCGACTCGTCGTTCCATGGGGAGGCGTTGTTGAAGGCGTAAAACAGGAGGTTGGCGTCAATCGAAAGCATGTCCCTTACTTTTTTTTGCCCCGGCGGGTGAGGCGGATTTCTGTGTTAGTCAATTGTGCCTCCGCCTTGATTTCCGCGTGGCTCAAGCCCTTCCACCCGAGGTTGCGCGGCGTCGGGGGGTGCCATTCCTGACTCGCCTGCTGCTCCGTGGAATAAACGCTGAGGATGTATTCGATGCCGCGCCGGGCGAGTTCGGCGAGGGATATTTCCCGCGCTTCGCAGAGCTTTTTGGCGCGGGCGAAAGTGTCGTCGGGGAGTTGGATTTGGGTTCTAGTCATGCTGGCAATGTGTAGGCACACCTCGATGCCGTCAATGTGTTGGCATCAGGTCTGAGGTTTCGGCTGACGCGGAACGGGCTCAGGGCTTGGCGGTGAGGTGGTATTCCAGCTTCACCTCCCCGCGCACGGGCAACAGGAGTTCCTTCGCGCCGTTGGCCTCGCGCAGGAGCGGCGCGGCGGGGAGATGGATGATGAGATTTTGGCCGACAGCGAATTCGTTCGCGCCGCGCGGCTCGATGAGCTTGTCCACGGCCACGCGGAAATGCAGCCCGGTGGGCGGAGCAGCGGGGAATTTGAGCGTGCGTTCGAGGTGGAGTTTTCCAGCGGCGGCGCGGCGCTCGTGGAAGAAATCTTCCACCACGAAACCGTCCACGGCGTAGCGGAGCGTAGGGCGCTGCTGCGCGTCGAGGGTGTAGCCTTTGAACGACAGCGGCGATTTTTCCGTCATCGCGGCGGGCGCAGGCCATGCGGTGTCGGGCGTGGCGAGGATGGCGAAGGCGGGGCCGGGCGGGAAATTGACGATGTCCTTGCCGAGGATGCGCGCCTGGCCGGAACCCTGGCCGCGCCAGAGGCCGGAGGCTTCGATGAAGCCGCCACTCCAGACGCTCGCGAGGCGCATCTGCGCGGCGTCGAAGGCGAGGTTGATGCCGCCTGGATAGCCGACGCCGATGCCGCGTTTGCCGATGCCGGGAAAGGCGCGGCGCACGATGACGCCTTCGTCCTTCACCTCGATGACGAGCGGCTCCAGCACCAAGCCCGCGGGTTCGCCAGCCTCGGGGCCTTGCGCGAGGAATTGCCAGAGCGCGTCCCGCTGCTGGCCGGGGTCGCCGCCGAGCACTTCGGGCAGGGTGGATTTCCCATCGGGCCAAAAACTCGGCATGACCGTGAGCGGCGCGAATCGCTGCGGCTGCGCGAGGAAATGATGGAACCAGTTTTCCTCCAGCCGCTCGGTCATGGTGGTGAGTTCCGGCCCGCGGATGGCGGCTGCGCGTCCGCGAAAGGTGTGGCAGGCGATGCAGTTGAAGCCCTTCGTGCCCGCGAGTTCGCGGCCCACGTTGCGCGGCTTCGCGGCTTCCGGCACGCGCGCGAATTTCGCGGGTGGCAGCGTGTCAAACTGCTTGAGCCACGCGACGAGTGGCTCGGCGTTTGCGCCGCCGAATTTCGGCATCCGCGTGTTCATCGTCGTGCGCACGCCCGCGCCGTTGGCGATGACTTCGCGCAGCCACGGCGCTTTCAGTTTCGCGCCCACGCCGGAGAGCGGCGGCGGGATGCGGCCCTGTTCACCGAGGCTCTCCTCGCGTCCGGTAAAGTATTCGCTGCGCGTGCTCGCCACGCCGCCCAGCCCATCGCGCTGATGGCAGGCGATGCAATTCAGCCGCGTGAGCGCGAGCTGCACCTGCTCCGCGGGCGTCCACGTTTTCGTTTCTTCGGCGAGCGCCGCACGCAGCGAGGCGCGCTGGTTTTCCGAAAGCGGATAATGCGGCCACGCGCCGCGCTTGTCCGACAAACAACCTTCGCCCGCGCGCACTTTGCTCAATGCCGTCAGCGCAGGCGGCGCGACCTTTTCTCCCGTGCTGTGACACGCATGACAGCGATGCTCGACAAACAACTGCTTCCCTCGCGTCGCGAGCGCAGCATCGGGCTGGAAAACTTCCGCCGCCGCCTTCTGCTCGCGCAGCAAATAGCTCGCGATGTCCTCTGCCTCGGCGCGCTCCAAATGCGAATCCGGCATCCGCCCCGATGGTCGTGCGGCGAGCGGGTCTTGCAAAAACGCGGTGAGGCTCGCGAGCGTGTATTTCTCCGTCAGCGGCCCGAGCGGCACCGAGCCGGGAAGAGTCTTTTCCGGCGAATGACACGCCACGCAGCCGATCGAGTGATACAGCTTCCGCCCGCGCTCCACCGCGTCCGCCGCAGGCAGCGCGGATGCCACCGGCTTGCCCAGCGACGCGAGATAATGCGCCAGCGCATTCGCCGCATCATCGCGCTGCGCGTCTGGTAAATACGCGAGCACATCCGGCATCGTCGTCCCCGGCTTCACGCCCGACGGACTTTCGATGAATCGCCGCAAGTGCGCCCCATTCACCCGCGTGCCGACCGCCGACAAATCCGGCCGCATCTTCGGCGCAAACGCCGCCTGCCCGCTCGCGTGACACGCCGCGCAGCCCAACTCACTCACCAGCACCGCACCCGCGATTTTCTCCGCGCCCTCACGCTCCAGCCCGCCAATGACCGGCGGCTCCGCCGCGCCCGCAGCGGCGGCGCAACCGCCAAGGAGCGCGACGAGCGCAAGTGTGCGGAGGCTGCGCGGGTTCACGGCGTTTGCATGACGAAGGCCGGGCGCGAGAGCACGCCCTTCGAGAGGTCGCCGTAGTGGTCGGAGCGCCAGAAATCTTTCAGGTCGGCGGCGGTGATGAGTTGCAAGCCGGGCGTGGCGACGGCGGGGTTGCAGAGGATGTAGAGGTTCTCGTCTGCGATGTAGCCGCAGACGCTGAGCGTGTGGCCGGCGCTGCCGCCGGGATATTGCGCGCCGATGTATTTGAAATCCACGACGACGGGCCGGCCGGCATCGAGTTCCTTTTTCAAAAACGCGGTGGCCTCGTCGAAGCCCGCGTCATCGGGCGTGAAAGTAATGAGCTTCCAGTGCTGTCCGATTTTCGCCGAAGCATCGAGCAGGTGGCCCCAGTCCGTGCCGGTGCCGAGCGGCGAGGGGCAGAGCTTTTTGAAATCCCAGCCGCCGATTTTGCTGCCCTGAAAGCGCGCAAACGTGGCGCAGGCGGTGGAGCCGCAGTTGTTGTAGCCCTGATGAATGTGCGGCATCTGCACGAAGGCGAACTTGCCCGGTTCGCTTTTGCGCTGCCGGTATTCGATGAGTTTCAAAAGGTCGGCGCCCTGCTGCGCGGAGGCGTTTCCCGATGGCTGCGCAGGATGTCCGGTCAGTCCGGTGAGGTGGAGTTTCGACGCGCGCGTCCAGCTCGCTTTCGCCGAGTCGAGTTCGCCGGCTTGAAACTGCATTTCGCCTAGCACCACGAGGCCCGAGGGGTCGTGCAACTCCGCCGCGCGCTCCGCAAGGCGACGCGCTTCCGCTGCGTCCGGCGCGACGCCTTCGCCGGAAAGCAGCGCCATCGCCGCCGTCGAAGCCGCGCGCCCGTGTCCGCGCGCCGCCGCATTTTTCCAGTGCTCCAGCGCCATCGCGCAGTCCTGCTCCGTGCCCTGCGCACCGAAGTAGCACTCGCCAAGATTGAACTCCGCCTGCACTGACTCTTCCGCCGCCGTTTTGAAATAGCCGAACGCGATTTCCGGACTCCTCTTCACCACACTGCCGCGGAGATAGGCGAAGCCGACGAAATCCATCGCGTCGGCATTGCCGGCATCCGCCGCGCGATGCGCCCACTGCATCGCCAGCGCATCGTCCTTCGCCACGCCTTTGCCATCGCGATAGCGAAGGGCGAGCGCCACCTGCGCCACCGCATCGGCGCTCTCCGCCTGTGCGGTGAGAGCCTTCAAGTCCAGCGGGTCTGCTGCGGGCAGTATGCAAGCGTTCATGAGTGCGGCGGCGGCGAGCGCGGAGTGCATGAGTTTCATCTAATGGAGGTGGAACAAAG
>JANXWU010000527.1 GCA_025350985.1 Spartobacteria bacterium
CATTGGGATGAACGTGAGCGTGGTCGGGCGAGGGAACGGGATACTCGCGGCCATCGGCGACGTGGATGGAAAAAGGAACGAACGGCTGCGCGCGCAATCGCTGTTGAATCTCGACGGTCATAACGGGCGCAAATTAGCCCGGGCGTTGGGGCATCGCAAGAAGCAAGCCCTTCACTTCGCCTGCCGCGCGTATCGTCCCATGAGCACGGCCTTGCCGAGGACGTGGCCTTCCATGGCCTTTTCGAGCGCGGCACGCTGGCTGTTCGCGGAGAGATTCGGCACCGCGTCGATCGCGTAAAGCCGGAAGTAATAGCGGTGCATTCCAGACGGCGGGCAAGGGCCACCGTATTTGTTTTTGCCGAAATCGTTGAGTCCTTGCGCGGCATCCTGCGGCGGGCTGTTGGCGAGAATTTCTTTCAAGTCCGTTTTCAAATTCCACAACAACCAGTGGGTAAACGTGCCCTTCGGCGCGTCGGGGTCATCCATGATGAGCACCAGACTTTTTGCCGTCGCAGGGACGCCTTCGATCTTCAAGGCTGGGCTCGTGTTTTCGCCGTCGCATGTGAACTTCACCGGGATTTCCCCGCCTTCGATGAAATCCGGGCTGCTGATTTTCATGGGCGCTTCCTTTTCGATTTGCGCGCCGCCAGTCGGGGCGAATAAGCAGAGCGCCGTGAAATAAACGAGCGGGCAAATTTTTTGCATAAAAGAAACCTCGACACGAAATCGCGCCTGCCGCGGCAGTCAGCCGCCGTTTTACTCGTAGCGCAGCGCCTTCACCGGATCGAGCCGCGCCGCGAACCACGCGGGGATGAGCGCGGCCAGGGAGCAGATGATGAACGCCGTCACGCAAATGATCGCCACGTAAAGCGGCACCACTTGGGCCGGGATTTTTGAAAATTCGTAAATCGTCGGGGGGAAAAGCTGGATGTGCAGCGTGCGCGCGAGCCATTCCTTGAACTCGTTGCGAAAATGGAGCGCGGTCAGGCCGAGGCCGATCCCCGCGAGGTTTCCGAGGAAGCCGATGAACATTCCCTGCGCCAGAAAAATCCAGACGATTTGGGAAACGTTCGCGCCCAGCGCCTTGATGATCCCGATCTCGCGCGTCTTCTGCACGGTCACGGTGATCAGCGTGTTCATGATGCCGAACGCGGCGACGATGATGATGAAAAAGAGGATGAAAAACATCACGTTGCGCTCGACGCGGATGGCGTCGAAACGGTCGGAGTTCCGATCGATCCAAGTCTGCGCGGCCACGCCGGACGCGAGCAGTTTGCCGATGGACTGCTTCACTTCTTCCGCGCGATAGGGGTCGGTGGTTTTGACGGAGAGGCCGTGGACGGCGTCTTCCAGCGAGTAAAGTTCCTGCCCGACGTGGAGCGCGACGAGCATGACGTTGTTGTCGTAATCGTAGCGCCCGGACTCGAAAAGACCGGCGACGGTGAGGTCGGCGGGCAGCACGACTTCACCTTTTAACTCCGCGAGCGTTTTTGATTTGGCACCAGGTTTTCCCTCTTCCTTTTTCAACTCATCGAGAATGCCGCGAATATTTCCCGGCGCGTAAATCGTGATTTTGTCGCCGACTCCAACTCCGAGTTCCTGTGCCAGTGCCGCGCCAAGGACGATGGTCTCACTGTTAAGATCCAATTTGCCCTCGATGATCATTTTTCGCAGATCGACAATCGTCTGCTCCGCCTCGGGCTGAATGCCGCGCATCATCGGCGTCATCACGCGTCCGTGGTGCTCCGCGATCACCGGTCCTTGCACAAAGGGCGCGACAGCGACCACCCCAGGCACGCGCGCGATTTTTTCCATCACCGGACGCCATTCGCTCAGCGGCCCGTCGCCCGTGACATAAACGTGCGGCTCGAAGCCGAGCACCTTGCGACGCAGTTCCTGGTCGAAGCCGGTCATCACCGAAATGACGAGGATGAGCACGGCGATGCCGAGCATCACGCCGGCGACCGAGATGAGCGTGATGACGGAAAGAAACGTGCGCTTCGGTTTCAGATAACGCAGCGCGAGGAAAAGCGGGAAGGATCGCATCAGGCTTTCGGCTTGAGCAGCGGGAAAAAAATCACGTCTCGAATCGACTCCGCGCCGGTGAGCATCATCACGAGCCGGTCGATGCCGATGCCGATGCCGCCGGCGGGTGGCATGCCGTGTTCGAGCGCGGTGAGGAAATCCTCGTCGAGATTTTGTTTCTCCTCGCCGGCCTGCTGCTCCAGCCGCTCGCGCTGGACGATGGGATCGTTCAACTCCGAATAACCCGGCGAAATTTCCTGGCCGTTGATGACGAGTTCGTAAACATCGACGAGTGAACTGTCGTCGCGATTTTGCTTCGCGAGCGGGACGAGTTCCTTTGGGCAATGCGTGACGTAGAGTGGGTTGAAAGTTTTCTCTTCGACGAGCTTTTCAAAGACGTGCTGAGTCACCTCGAAGTCGGCCATTTCGGGCCGGACTTCGACGCCGCGTTCGCGCGCCCGGGCGCGACGTTGTTCGCTCGTCAGTTCAAACCAATCCGCGCCCGCCGCTTCGCGGATGAGGTCGCGGTAGGGCGTACGCCGCCACGGACGCGTGAGGTCGATGGTGCGCGTAATTGTTCCTTCCGCGTCGCGGTGCTCGATTTGCAGCGTGCCGCAGATTTTCTCCGCGAGATGGCAGATGAGTTCTTCGACGAGGTCGCCCATTTTTCCAAAATCGGCGTAGGCCCAGTAGGCTTCGAGCATCGTGAATTCAGGATTGTGCCGGCGGGAGATTCCCTCGTTGCGAAAGTTGCGGTTGAGTTCAAAAATTTTGTCGAAGCCGCCGACGAGCAGCCTCTTCAAATAAAGCTCCGGCGCGATACGCAGGAAAAGATCGAGGCCGAGCGCGTTGTGATGGGTCTGGAACGGCTGCGCCGCGGCCCCGCCCGCCACGGCTTGCATCATCGGCGTCTCCACTTCGAGAAAACCGCGCGTTTGCAGGAAGTCGCGCATCTCGCGCACGATGGCGATGCGCTTGAGAAAAATGTCGCGCGATTTCGCGTTGACGAGCAGGTCGAGGTAACGCTGGCGGTAGCGCAATTCCACGTCTTCCACGCCGTACCACTGGCTGGGCATCGGGCGAAGTGCCTTGGCCAGCACGGTGAGTTTTTCCACGCGAAGACTCGGCTCGCCGGTTTTGGTGACGAAACATTTTCCCGCGACGCCAACGAAATCCGCGAGATCAAGCAGTTTGAAAATCTCGAACTGCTCGTCGCCGATTTCTTTCGCGTGAACGAAAATCTGAAGGCGGCCACTCCCGTCGCTGACATCGAGGAAATGGCTTTTGCCCATGTCGCGATGGGCGGTGATTCGTCCGGCCACGCACTCCGGGTTGCCTTCGGCAAAACGTGCGCGGATTTCCGAGACGGTCCCGGTTGTGTCAAAGGCTGCGCTCGGAAACGGATCGACGCCTTTTTCTTGCAGTGCGGCCAGCTTCTGACGGCGCGCGGCGAGGAGTTCACTTTTTTCTTCCATGGACGAAACCGACGACCGGAGAGGGTGGCATGAGAAAGGAAGGGCGAGCCCCGCGAAAACCGCGAAGCTCGCCCTCCGTTAATGATCCGCTGCACGCCCCCGGCAATCCGAGTTTGCGGAGCGAAAAGTTGAATTTTACTTGGCTTCTGGAGGAGCCGGGGCTGGGGCCGGAGCCGGGGCTGGTGCCGGTTCAGGCGCAGGAACGGGTGCCGGCTCTGGTGCAGGTGCAGGCGCGGGCGCGGGCGCCGGAGCAGGCTCCGGAGCGGGGACGGGCGCTGGGGCTGGCACAGGGACCGGCACTTCCACCACGGCGGGCGGAGCAGGTGTCGGTTCGACGACGGTCGGGGTTGGAGTGGTGTCGGCAGATTTATCACAGCCCGCAACGCCCAGCGCAGCGGCCATGGCAACGATCAATGGCAGTTTTTTCATGAATGTGTCGGTTGGTTTGTTTTGGTGTCTAGTGAGACTAGATGGGGGACACTATTGGAGAAGAACGGATTCGCGCAATAAAATTGACAATAAATTGCTGTCGGTTAATTTGCCCGACCATGAAAGCCGTCCTCGCCGTCCTTCTCTCTTTCGTCTTTATTCAGACTCAAACTTTCGCCTTGAGCGGCGGTCCGAACTACCCCGGCGCGACGGGTAGTTTTGCTGGAACCTACGCCGGCACTTTTGTTCCAACGGTTGGCTCGAATGCCTTGGGGGTGTTTGTTCTGGGCGTACCGCTTAAGGACATTGCGGAAGGAGTTTCTTATGCTTTTTCGGAGGGCTCGTTTTATCAAGGTGGAATGGTTGGAATCGTTGATCCTGACCAAGCTACGTTTAACGGCCTGTTGAAGCTCGTCCGGCTATCCTCGGTTTCAACTGCGGGCTCTGGCACGCTGTCCTTTTCCTTTGATGCGACGGCGGACGGGTTCATCACCATGGATTTCGACACCGCGACCCCGGACGACCGCCTGAGCGGCACGGCTCATACTGAAGTGAAGGAATTTGACTTCACCACCGGGAAGTTTGTGCCCGCCGGTACGCTGGATTTCAGCGTGGATGGCTTCCGACAATCGCTCGAAATTGTCAAGCCCACGAACGCCATCGTCACCCTCCTGCTTAACGGTAGCACTGGCGGATAGTCGGCGAGTCGGGTCGGGACACCAAACGGTGCGGGGCTTGCGGACTGCACCTTAACGAAGAGCGCTGT
>JANXWU010000507.1 GCA_025350985.1 Spartobacteria bacterium
TACGGCGACGCCAACGCGATCGCGATGGAAATCGGCGAATACGAAGTGCTGCCCGTCGTCGAGGAATGCCCGGTCATTTGTGGAGTCCACGCGACCGACCCCCGGCGCCGCATGTGGCACTGGCTGGGCAAAGTCAAAGAAATGGGTTTCTCCGGCGTAAATAATTTTCCCACGCACACGATCGTGGACGGTCACTTTCGCGGCGTGCTGGAGGAAACCGGAATGAGCGTGAAAAAAGAATACGAGATGGTCGCCCTCGCGCGTCGAATGGATTTGTTTTCCATCGTCTATGTCGGCTCGCCGGAGGAGGCGGTGGAAATGGCGAAGGCTGGAGCGGACGCGATCATCGCCCATGTCGGCACGACCGTGGGCGGATCGATCGGCGTGAAAAAGGCGCTCGTGACGATGGATTTTTCCGTGACGCGAACGCAGGAAATCATCGCCGCCGCGAGCCGCGTGCGGAAGGACATTTTCTTCCTCTGTCACGGCGGTCCCATCAACACTCCCGAGGATGCGAACCATGTGATCCAGCGCACCGATTGCCACGGCTTCGTCGGCGCGAGTTCGCTGGAGCGGATGGGCGTCGAGGAGTCTCTCACCAACCTCACGCGGAAATTCAAAGCGCTGAAAATTTCCGCTGGGAAAAAAATCGGCAAACTTGGAAAAAAATGAGGCCGGTCCCACAAACCCGCGCTACGCTCCAAACATGGAACCACTCTCGGAAACGGAAGAGTTTGCGCCGAAAAAAATCGTGGGTCGCCGTCAAGTTTCGCAGTTGGAAAATATCCGATTGAATGAAGAATTCGGCGCGTTTCTGCGCCAGTACGCCCATGCCGCACTCCTCCGAAACGAATCAACCCGACACCCGGTTCGTAAAGTTGTTGGCCGATCTTGTGCGCGCGCAAGTTGACTTCACCGTCGTGGGCGGACTTGCGGTGATTCTCACTGCGCGAAATCATCGAAAATGAAAAACGCGAAAAACAAAATTTAGAGAAATGAGCAATCGCGTCTTCATCACCGAAGCCGAGGCGATCAAGGAAGAGTTCAAAGGCCGGACGAACTTCTGGATGTGCCGTCCCGAGATTGCAGACGCGCAAGGACTGCAAATCTGCCGCGCCGCGCTGCCCGCCGGTGAGGGCCACAATTTTCACCGCCATCCTGAACTCGAGGAAGTCATCTACGTGCTGGAAGGCGAAGTTGAGCAGTGGGTCGAAAAAGAAAAACACATCCTCAAGCCCGGCGAAGTCGCGCACATCCCGCGCGATGTCATTCACGCGACGTTCAACTCCAGCGGCCGCGACGTGATCATCCTCGCGATCCTTTCGCCCGCCTCACAGAAAGGCCCATTCCTCGTGGATATGAGCGGCGAGGAGCCGTGGAAATCGCTGCGCGCGTAATCGCAGCAAGCCGTTCGTCACCCTTCTTTCGACGCTGGTTTGCCCATCGCCTCCACCTTCGTCTTCTCAATCGTGAAGCCCGCTTCCAATTCCGCCAGCCGCGTCCGGCAGCGCGCTTTCATGCGCCGTGCGTTGTAGCCCACGGCTCGACTTCCCAACCTACGGCTGCAATGCTCACGCCATGCCTGTGCCCAGCCTTTACCTCGACACCTCCGTCATCGGCGGCTACTTCGACGACGAATGGAAAGACGCCACCCAAGAGCTTTGGCGGCAGATGGAAGCGGGCCGATACCAGTTTCTGACTTCCGCCGTCACCGCCGACGAACTGAGCACCGCGCCTGGGCGCGTCCGCACCCTCTTTGCCGACACCTTCCCCGCCCAAGCCCTTCTCGGTATCACGGTCGAATCCGAACGCCTCGCCGCCGCCTACATGGAGCGCCACATCCTTCCGCCCCGATACACCGACGACGCCCGCCATGTCGCCGTCACGCAGCTCGAATACCTCGTGAGTTGGAACTTCAAACACCTCGTCAACGTGGAACGCGAGAACGGCTTCAACGCGGTGAACCTGTTGCCGGGCTACCGCCCCATCCGTATCGTCAACCCACTGGAGCTTATCTATGGACACCAAGACCAAAGCCTTTGATGCCGTCGCCGAGTCGCGCAAGTGGCGGGAAGCCACCAGCCGCAAGCTCGACTCGATGACTATGCAAGGACGGCTCGCCTACCTCCAAAGCGTGCGCGAGCGCCACCTTGCCGAACGGAAAAGCCGCCGCCCGACTTGAACAATGAGCGAGATTCCAAAACTGACACCGCCGGCCACACGCGCTGCTCCGCGATCGGGCGCAGCACCGTCGCGAAAAGATCGGCCACCGTGAAGACATCGCCCAGCGCCGTGTGCGCGCCGCGTTCCGGCAGGCGGTAATACTGGCGCAGGGTTTGCAGCTTGCAGTTTCCGGCGGGCACTGGATCGAGGAGCCGCTGTATCAGCCGCAACGCGCAAACCCCGGCGCGGCCCGATGGGTGCGATCACGTCCGTTTCGATAAATGTAGATGTTGCAGCAATCGCCGACGCAAGCGAGCCCCTCGGTCAAACCGGACGCGGAAGTTCTTCCATCACAAATTCGGTTTGCGGAACATTGGCAGTGATTGTGTAGCTGGATCGTTGAAGTTGCTGCCAGCGAAGACCGAGGCCGGCTTCGCTCGCAATGACTGCGAGATTTAGGCGCTGCAAAAGATCGACGGTGAAGGGACGTTTGGAGTCAGGGAAAACCAATGCGGCAAGGAAGCGTTGGCAAAGAGGCGAGTTCAAAATATCAGCCACCAAGCGTGCATCTCCTTCGCGCTCGAAAGAGAGGTAGTAAGAGGCATCGTCAAAAAATACGGGCTGGCCGTTCATCGGGCCAACGACTTGGAAGCAGCCTGAGCGATGCAGGCCCGACACGGCGACTTTCCAAGGCGCGAAAGCGTATTCGCCAATACCAAACAAGGCGAAAGGTACGCGTCCTTTGTAAATAGAGCTTTTGCGCGCCTGAAACCGATCGCGATGAGTTTGCAGGTAGTTCCAAGTGCGCGGTGCATGGTCAGCAATGGCCCCAGTGTCCTCACCAACAAACCGCTGGGTTACAATGACTAGTCGTCTCGCGATGGTGCGTCCGTTCGCAAGGTCGCTGCACTTCAGCAGTGGAAAGATATAGTCTGCCTCCAAATCGAGGCGCTGCCCGGCGGTATCTTCCACATCTCCGTCTGGCGTTCTTACCAGTTCCATGATGGCTGCGCAGTCGTGTTTGATTCCCGAGCGCCAGCGAAATGGAGACAACCCCTCAAGATGACGCAAGGTGCGATATGCGCTGATGTCCGCGACGAGTTCCTCCCCGGCGAGACCTATCCGGCTGACAGGCTCGCGAACTGAAATGGCCGGATAAATGTCGGCTTCCTGTGGCCCGGCGAAGCCTGTGCGGAGGTAGAGCAGACAGGCATCCACGGAAGCATCGAAATGCTCAGCTGCATCAATCCGATAGAGTGCGGCACTAGCGATCCGCCCGTCGTTTTGCCAGGCATAGCGCAGAAACTTCCGCGCGGTCGCGGTCTTGCAGAGCATGGCAAGAGTTGCGGGCCTCCCTCGAAGGCCCCTGAGCAGACGGATCAGCATCCACTCGGAAATGTCGAAGTTGGATTTTCCCGTGCGCGCGGCAATGCCGCGCAGTCCCATGAAGTTTTCTTTAGTCGGCAAGTTCGTGCCATTGATCGCTGCGACACCCGAGTTCGTAACCCAAGGGGGGTTGCCTAGAATGAGCAAACGCCCGTCCTGTGCCGCCAATACTGCCTCCCAGTCGCAAGTGAAGAAGTCCTGGCAGGTCATCGACGAGCGAGCGGAAACATCGGCGGCGCGAAGCGCGATCGTCGCATGGGTTACATACTCGTTGTTAATCTCCCAACCTCGGAGCGCGGCATTGGGAAACTCATTTGCGGCGGCAACGAGGAATGCTCCTCGGCCTGCGGTGGGTTCCACCACGACATCGGGATTTTCGCCGAGTCGCCGGACCAGTTCGCAAACCTCGCGCGCGAGCCCGATCGGTGTCTGGAAGTCACCGAACTCGACTTTGCTGGACGCTCTCATTTCAAACGAAGCAGTCCTGAGATATTACCAGCCTGCTCGATCGCTCTGCTGTATTGAAGCCTCCACTGGAGCGCATTCGAGATGGTGAGATACCCGAGTTGCGGTGGAGTGAGGAGAACTTCATCCGCCAGAATACCCGCCGCGATGTCATCGAGCGGGAGCATTCGTTCCGCGAAAAATGCGAGCACGTCATCGCGATTCGCGTGGTTATCCAACAGACGAATCAGTCCGGAAGTCGTCTGGAAATCAGCGGTGCGCTCCTTCTCGATGAAGATCGTGTGGAGGATGTTTAGGCGCGCAGCCTGCGTCGCCGGGTCGTCGGACTTTTCATAGACGAAAACGAGCAACGAATAACCCAGCCCAAATATCTTTTGCCGCGCACTCTTGAAGGGGCAGGAAGACTGCGGTTGCCGAACGCTGGTAACTTTGATGTCCACTTCCAAGCCCGGAAAATCTATCCCCTTGGCAGAACTACCCTTTGGATAGGCGTAACGGTTCAATAGCTCTGTTTGGAATTTGTGTTCGAGATACGTCCCGACGGCCTTCCCGTCGGTAACTCCGAACAAGCTTGGCTCCGCGTGCTGAGATTCAGCGACAGCGAACGTTTGTGCTTCCTTCTGAAGGGCAGTGACGGTGAGTGGCGGAAGTGGTGCAGGCACTGTCCAAACATCAACCTTTGAATCGGGGAGGTCGAGCTTGCGTTCAATGTTTACCCTCGTTGCCAAATTTGGGACTTGGCAACGCCGTCTTGGCGCGGGAAAGCTGAACTTCGTGGTGAGGGGCGGGACTGCCTGGAGCCAGTGCGGCGGCGCGTGAACCCATCCACGACCAGCAAATACAAGGAGGCGACAGCACACATGTCTTCACGCATCCGCGCGAAGGATGGAAAGCACCTTGATGTGCCGGTCGGGGAGGTCTTCCCAATAGTAAATGGCGAAC
>JANXWU010000031.1 GCA_025350985.1 Spartobacteria bacterium
ATCGTCGGCGACGAGGAAGCGCTGACGCCATTCGAGCAACTGAGCGACCGCAACTTGCGCGACGAAATTTCCGACCTGCTCGGCGTGCTCGACGAGCGCGAAAAGAAAATCATTTTCTCCCGGTTTGGTTTGGACGGAGGAAAAGCAAAGACGTTGGAGGAAGTGGGCAAAAAATTCGGCGTGACGCGCGAACGCATCCGGCAGTTGCAAAATATCGCGCTGATGAAACTGCGCCGCGCCTTGCAGAAAAAAGAAAAACCCATCGATGGCTTGGTGACGGTGGACGATGTCGCGCTCGACTTTTAAGTCACGCAAAAGGAATAACTCCAATTTGAAAGCCGCATCCGAAAGGGTGCGGCTTTCTTGCTGCCTCCGGGTCAAGCCGGGTCACCAAGCATCACCCGGGCGTGCGCCACCGCGGAATCGCTTTTGCCTCCTAGCATTCGCGCCAGTTCCTCCACCCGCCGGTGATCGCGCACTTCGGTGAGTTGAGAAACCGTGCGTCCCTCGCGGAATTCCTTCGTCACCACGAACTGTGTTTTCGCCGCCGCGGCGACTTGGGGCAGATGCGTGATGCATAAGACTTGGTGCCCCTCGCCGAGCGATTTCATTTTCGCCCCCACGGCGTGAGCCACTTCACCGCCGACGTTGGCATCGATCTCGTCGAAGACCAAAAGCGGGATCTCATCCTGCGTTGCCAGCGCAGTTTTGACGGCGAGCATCACGCGCGAAATTTCACCACTCGACGCGATCGCCTTCAACGGCTTCAGCGGCTCGCCGGGATTCGGTGCGAAGAAAAATTCGACGGTTTCCAATCCGCCTGCGTGCGGTTTCGACGCGGCCTGAAGTGTCAGTTCAAACTCGGATTTTCTAAAACCCAAATCCGCGAGATGCGTTTTGATTTCCTTCGCCAGCTTGGGCGCAATGCCCGCGCGTTTTTTGGAAAGCTTCGCACCGGTTTCCAGCATCGCCCTGCGACCGGCTTCCAACTCGCGTTCCAGCCGCTGCAACTCGTCCCCGCGCGATTCGATCCGGCCCAATCGCTCCGCCGCCTTCGCGCCAAACTCGACCGCCATCTCCAGGCTGCCGCCGTATTTTCGCTTCAGCGTTTCAAAAAGCGAAATCCGCTCCTCGATGCCCGCCAATTCCCCAGGATCGATTTCCAGCCTCTCGGAATACTCGCGCACGGACTGGGCGATCTCCTCAATTTGCATGACCGCGCTGGCATGCGCGTTTTGCAGTTCGTTCGTTTTCGGATCGATCTTTTCCAGTTCGCGCAACAGGCGCTGCACCTCCGCGAGCCGGGACAAAACCGCGTCATCCGCCTCGCTCAGCCGTTGCACCACCGCTGTCGAAATCTCCGTGAGCCGCCGGCTGTTTGAGGCCAGCCCGTAGCGTTGCAACAGCGGGGCTTCCTCTCCCGGTTTCAAATCCGCCGCGCCGATTTCGGCGACCTGATGCCGGAGCAATTCCAACTCGCGCTCGAGTGTCGCCTCGCCCGCCGACAACTCGTCGCGCTCGGCCAGCAGCGCGTTTATTTTCCGAAACTGCCCCGCGAACTCCGAGCGCAATGTTTCCGCTCCCGCGAACGCGTCCAGCACTTCCATCTGCTTGTCGCACGAGAGCAGCGATTGATGGTCATGCGGGCCGTGTAAATCGACCAGTCCGTCGCCGACTTTTTTCAAAACGGCGAGCGTGGTCGCACAGCAATTAAGGAACTGCCGGTTCGCGCCCGTCTGCGTGAAGACGCGCTTGAGAATCAACACGCCGTCCGTGCATCGCTCGATCCCCTGCTCTTCCAAAATGACGTTCAGTGCCGCGGCATCCTCCAACTCAAAGACGGCCTCGACCGTGCAACTTTCCGCTCCCGAGCGGATCAGCGTTTTGTCCGCGCGCTCGCCGAGCACGAGTTTGAGCGCACCGATGAGCACCGATTTCCCCGTGCCGGTCTCGCCCGTGATCGCGTTGAATCCAGGACCCGGCGACCATTCCATCTCCTCGACCAAGGCCAGATTTTTGATGCGCAGGACGGCGAGCATTGCGGGCACGGCGCGAGTATGGAACAGTGCCGCGATTTTTCAACATGCCTGAACTGACGCTCACGTTCCTCGGCACCGGTACGTCGATGGGCGTCCCCGTCATCGGCTGCGAATGCCGCGTTTGCACGTCGTCCGACTCGCGCGACCGGCGCACGCGCTCCTCGATTTTCGCACGCACGCCGGAGTGCGCGTGGGTCGTGGACACCGGCCCGGATTTCCGCGCGCAATGCCTGCGCGAAGGCATCGGCGCGCTCGACGCGGCGGTCTTCACCCACTCGCACACCGACCATGTCGCGGGCTTCGACGACCTGCGTCCGCTCTGTCCATTTCCGAAAGGCCTGCCCATCCACGCCTCGCCGTCCACGATGCGCGATTTGCGCCGGATGTTTGGGTTTGCCTTCGAGGGCAAAAATCAATTTCCCGGTTACCTGCGCCCGATCCCGAGCGAGTTCACTGGTCCCTTTTTTTTGGGAAAAACCGAACTGGTTCCGCTGTCGCTGCGCCATGGCCGCGCGGACGTGAACGGTTTTCTCTTCGTGCGCGACGGCGTGAAACTCGCCGCCTATTTGAGCGATTGCAACGAGGTGCCGCCCGAAGTGATCGAACAGATTTCCGGCGTGCGCGCGCTGATCATCGACGCGCTCCGTCACCGACCGCATCCGACGCATTTTACCGTGGCCGAAGCGCTGGAAATTTCCCGGCAAGTCGGCCCGCTGGAAACTTGGTTCACGCATCTTTGCCACGAATTGCCGCATGCAGAAACCAGCGCAAATTTGCCGGCCGGCGTCCGGCTGGCCTACGACGGATTGAAATTGGAGTTGTGAAACCGACTCTCGCCGCCGGGTTGCAAATGGGAATGCGGTTGGCCCTGACGCTGGGCATCTTCGCCGGGTTCGGGTGGTGCGCGTCCCGCGCGGTGCAAGCCGCTCCGCCGCGCAAAACCAAATCCGAAGCTGCGCCTAATCCGCTCGCGGCCGCGACGCTGGTGATTTTCAATTCGCGCGATGGCTCGTCGGAAAGTCTCGCGAATTATTATGCAAAAAAGCGCGGCATCCCCGCAGAGCAAATCGTCGGACTCGACTGCCCGCTGACCGAGGAAATCAGCCGCGTGGAATACGACCGGTCGATCCTGCGACCGCTGCGGGAACTTTTTTCCCAGCACAACTGGTGGAAGACGAAACTGAACGCGGACGACACCCGGCGCGTCACCGAAAACAAAATTCGCTTCGCCGTGCTCATGCGCGGGATGCCACTGAAAATTGCCGCTGCTCTCAATTATCCAGGCGACAAAAAAGACGGGCCGCCGGTCATCCGCG
>JANXWU010000051.1 GCA_025350985.1 Spartobacteria bacterium
TCGGGATGCGGGCCGAACGCGCCCAGATCGCCTAGGCAATACACTTCGCGGAGGCCGCGCCGGCGCACCTCCTCGAGCAGCGCCGTGAGCGCGAGATGATTGCTGTAAACGCCGCCGAAGAGCGCGATTTGCGGAGCGCTCATGCGGATTTTTTCGCGAGCCAGTCGAGCAGCGCCGCGATCTGCTCCAAGCCGGTGCGAATCAAAAAATCCGGCGTGCGACCGTAACTTTTCATGCCGAGGGTGAAGTAACCGGGCTCGGGATGAAGCAGGCTTTCCGCGCCGAACGCGGCCACGGCGAGGCAGTCGCCACCGGTTCCTCCCAGCAGCGCGGCGGCGAGCGGATAAGTCCCTTCCGTGGCCCAGCACGTTTGCGCTTGCAACTCGCGCGCGAGATTCGGGTCCGGGCGAAAGCCGGTCGCGGCAATCACCCGATCGACCGTGAGCGGTTCGGTGGTGTCGCCGCGGCGCAGCGTGATCTTCAATCCGGCGCCATTTTTGGAAAGCGACTCCACGACTGTGGACGGTAAAAAGCGCACGCGACTTGCCGCCAGAGCATTTGCTTCGGCGGCCAGCGCGTCGCGCGCGGACAGCGGATCGCCGGCGACGCGCGCGCAGGGTTGCACGCCCGGTTTGCGCACGGCCCAGAAAATTTCCGTGTCCGGCAGCGCCGCCAAATCGCGCACGACCGTCGCCGCCGAATGCCCGCCGCCGACCACCAGCACGCGCTTTCCCGCCAGCGTCCGCACCTCCAACATTCCGTACGAAATAAACTCCCGCAGCGCGCTTTCGCCCAGCGCGGGCAGACCGGCGTCGCCGAGGGGATTCGGCGTGCGGAAGGTGCCGGTGCAATCGAAAATCAAATCCGCCGCCTCGTATCGTTCACCGCCCTCGTTCCGCACGAGCAAGCGAAATGGCGTCTCCGCGCGTGCGGGCAGGCCGATCTTTTCCGTCTTCCGCGCCGCGTCGCGGGCGAGGGCCACGACCTCGGTGCGCAGAAAAACGCGCGCTCCGAGTTGGGCGGCGAGCGGAACCAGATAGCGCCCGGCAAACTCCGCGCCCGTGAGCAGTTCATGACCCGACGGCAATGCGATGCCGCGACTTTTCAGCAGCGTCACGGCGTCGGCGGAGGCGTTCATTTCAAAAGGCGAAAACATCCGCACATGCCCCCACTGCCGCATCGACTCCGCGATTTCGCCCCGCTCGAAAACGCTCACGTCGTATCCGCGCGCACGCGCTGCCAGCGCCGCTTCCAAGCCGATGGGGCCGGCTCCGATGACCGCGATTTTTTTCATGTCAATGGACGCCCAGCTTCCATTTCTCGACGTGCGTTCGCGCGTGCGTTCGCGGCGCCGCGCCGGTGCTTTCAACGCCCGTCGCATTCGAGCAGAGCGCGCCGAAAGTGTAGCACGTCGAGCAGGCGTGATGGCGGAGGCGGTAGCCTTGTTGCGCGTCGGCGAGGGTCGCGCCAAGCCGCGCGTCCGGTCGATCGACGAGAATGGGGCAGACATGCACGCCGCTCGCGCTGGCGACCCGGCTGTGGTGGCAGATCAACTGGCTCGCGTCGTAGCCAGCCATCATCTGCTCGTCGATGAATTCGTGCTCCTCGTAGCCGTGGTCGCGGCGTGCCTCCTGCCCGATTTTCAGAGAAGGCAGCAGCTTCATCCGCGGACGGGTGTAGCCGATTTCCGCGAGACGCTTTTTGAACTCCGCGAGAAAAGTTTCGTCCTCCTCCAGCGGCCACGAGCGCATCGAAGTGATGATCGGCAAAAAGCCGGCCGCCGCGAGCATCCGCACGCCGTTCATCGCCAGCTCGAACGTGCCTTCGCCGCGGATGGGATCGTTGGTGGCGGGCGAGAAACCGTCGATGCTCACGCGCAGTTCCAGCGAGTAAATCGAGGAGTCGCGCAGCGCGGCGAGACGCGCGATTTTTTCCTCCGTGAAGCGCGTGGCGTTGGTGAGCACGGTGGCGGGGCCGGCGGCGAGCGTGGCCTCGAGGATGCGGAAAATATCCGGGTGGATGAACGGCTCGCCGCCGGTGAAAT
>JANXWU010000055.1 GCA_025350985.1 Spartobacteria bacterium
CTTCCAGCTTGCAATCACCCCGCACGGCAAGCTGGAAGCTTGCGCTACTTTTTCCCGCCGCCTCCATCCGTCCAGCCTTCGCTCAGAATGACAGTGCGCGTTTTTCCCAACTGTGCCGCCGCCGCGTTTGCGCGTGCTTTCCCAGTCCCACCCTGCCAGTGATAACCCGGATGGAAACAGGAACTCCCTCGCGCCCGAAACTCGCGGCATGGCCCCTCGCGGTCCTGTCGGCGCTTCTGTTCGCACTCTGTCTGGCCGCTGGCACGCGGAGCAATGGCTTTCCCTTTTTCTACCATCCCGACGAACCCGGAAAGGTCGATCAATTGTTGGGCGGACCCTGGAACTTCCACCATCCATTGTTGCTGCTCAGAACCACCAAGCTCGCCCGCAAACTCGCTGGCATCCCTCCGACGGCGCAGGATTGCGTGGTCGCGGGACGCTGGGTTTCAGCCGCGTTTTCCGCTTTGGCCGTCGTCGCTTTGTCAGGGTTCACTTTGCGGTTGCGGGGGCGAACGGCTGCGGCTGCGACTGCATTGCTCCTTCTCTTCAATCACCAGATTTTCGAGCTGTCTCATTACTTGAAAGAAGACACGGCGCTGCTGGCTGGCCTCGCGTTGTCACTGCTGGCGGCGCAAGCGTTTTCCCAACGAGCCTCGCCCGCCCATGCGCTCGGGATGGGGATTGCGTGTGCGCTGGCGATTTCCGGAAAATACCTCGGCGTCGTCGCGCTCGCGTTCGCAATTCCCGCGCTGCAGCGGTGTCCGCCTTCCGCACGACCGCGGCTTTGGCTGACTTTTTTGGCCGCCTTTAGCATCGCCCTGGTGGCGATCAACTTTCCGCTGGTGGAAAATCTCGTCACGTTTCGCACCAGCTTTGATCGCGAGGTCGGATTGGTCGTACACGGCCAGCACGGAGGCGGGTGGTCGCCGCACTTCGAGTATTGGAAAACGTTCGTGGACAACGTCACCCCGGCTCTGTGGCCGTTCCTGCTTTTGGGTTACTGGTCGCTTTGGCGTTCCCGCCGCGCGCACACACTGCCCGCATGGTCGCTGGCCCTTTTCCCCGTCGCCTGCGCCATCCTGCTCTCCTTTTCGCCCAAATCCAACGACCGCTATTTCCTGCCCGTCACCGCCTTCTTCCTTTGCCTCGCCGGAATCGGAGTCTCCGCCGCCGTCGATTTACTGGCTGGAAAACTTTCGCGCCGACTGGCCATCGGCCTTTGCTTACTCGTCTCCGTGTTGGCGGAAACGCCAGCCTTCATCCGCTACTGGCGCGCTTTCCGCCACGACGACCGCGCGGACATGCGGGCGTGGATGCGCGCGCATCTGCCGCCCGACGCGACGGTGCTTCAAGAAAGCCGCGTGCTTCTTCCCGCCGCCGATAACCAGCGCTGGCCGCGTCCCGATTTGTGGCCGCAGAAAATCGAGACGACCAAACTCGCCTGCGACGCGGGCTCGCTCGACGAGCTGCGGCGGAAAGGCTTCACCCACCTCGCCGTGTCGGAAAGTGATTACGGGCGATTTTTTCGCGGCTCCGGCAAAACCCCCGGGCAGCGGCAGGCGCGCGAGTTTTACGAGCTGCTCCACCGATCACCCCCGCTCTGGCAGCGCGCCCGCGGCAAGGTGATCTATCTACATCCCGGACTGGAGATCTACAGCTTGGCCCGTTGAGTTAAGACGATCAGCCGATAGCCTGAAGCGCTTTCACCATGCGGGAAAAAAGATTCGCGTGGCGGTCGTGCTTCCCGTTAGCCTTCAACACTTATGCTTATTGAAGGCCAGCATATTGGCGAATTCGAAATCCTTGAACATATCGGCCAAGGCGGCATGGGCTCAGTGTTCAAGGCGCGCCAGACCTCGCTCCAGCGGCTGGTGGCGCTGAAAACACTGAAGCCGTTTATGAGCGACGACCCCGAATACGTGGCGCGCTTCCGGCAGGAGGCGGTGGCGGCGGCGGCGCTCAGCCATCCGAACCTCGTGCAAGTTTACGCGGCGGGTGAAGCCGAGGGCATCCATTACTTCGCCATGGAATACATCGAGGGCGAATCGGCGCAGGCGCGGCTGGAGCGCAAGGGGCAGCTCGATCCCTTGGAAGCCATTGCCATCGGCACCCACGTCGCGGCCGCGCTGGAGCACGGCTGGCGCAAGGCCGCGCTCATCCATCGGGACATTAAGCCGGACAACATTTTTCTATCCGAAGACGGCGACGTGAAGCTGGGCGACCTTGGGCTGGCCAAGAGCGCCGGGCAGACGATGGGGTTGACCATGACCGGCGCTTCCATGGGTACGCCGCACTACATTAGCCCGGAGCAGTCGGAGGGCATGAAGGGTGTGGACCTGCGGGCAGACATCTACAGTCTCGGCTGCACCCTGTATCATCTGTTGAGCGGAGTGCCGCCCTACAAAGGCGACAGCGCGATGGCGGTGATGCTCAAACACATCAGCGCGCCGGTGCCGGACATACGCGGCGTGTGGCCCGAGTGCCCGGCGGAACTCGCGGCGCTGGTGATGAAGATGATGCAAAAGCAGCCGGCCGAGCGGCCACAGACCCACGCGGAAGTGGGCGCGGAGTTGCGCCGCGTTTACGATCACTTGACCGGGACGAGCGTGCCGGAAGCCGTGGCCGTCACGCCACAGCAGCCCGCCCCACACCGCTCGTCCACCGGGAAAAAAGCACTGCTCTATGCCGGAGTCGGCGCCGGACTCCTGGCCCTCGCGGCGGGGGCCTTCTTCCTTTTCAAGCTGAAGGAGCAGAAACCGTCGGGCGCTGCCGCTCAGAGCGTCCTGTCCAGAGCGACAAAAGACGCGCCGTTCGTGAACACGCTCGGCATGAAGTTTGTGCCGGTGCCGAACACCAAGGTGCTCTTCAGCATCTGGGATACGCGGGTGCAGGACTACGCGGCGTATGCGAAGGCGCAGGAGAGCGCGGGCAAGAAAGTGGACGGCGTGTGGAAGGTGCAGCAGAAGGACGGCGTGCCGTGCGGGCGCGAGCAGGATCACCCGGTGGTCAGCGTGAGTTGGGAAGATGCACAGGCATTCAGTGCCTGGCTCACGGAAAAGGAAACCGCCGATGGGAAGTTGCCGAAGGGCGTGCGGTACAGGCTGCCGAGCGATGAGGAATGGAGCTGGGCCGTAGGGCTGCCGCCGGAAGTCGGCAACACGCCGGAGGAAAAGCATAGGAAGAACGCCGTGGACTTCCCATGGGGAAAAGAATACCCGCCGACAAAGAAAGTGGGCAACTACGCGGACGAGAGCTTTCACGCGAAATTCCCTCCGAAGAAAAACGAGATGGACGGGAAGATGGAGAACGAGCAGTGGCTGAAAGACTACGACGACGGCTATGCGACGACGTCTCCCGTGGGAAAATTTCCCGCGAATGCGTATGGGCTCTACGACATGGGCGGGAACGTGTGGCAGTGGTGCGAGGACTGGTGGAATGCGGAGCACAAAGAGCGCGTGCTGCGCGGTGCTTCGTGGGATAGCGGCGACCGCGACCGTGCGCGGTCGTCGCGTCGTTTTCGCGCCGGGCCCGGATATCGTAACAACCGCTTTGGCTTCCGCTGCGTGCTGGCGGCGTCCGGCGAAAGCCCGGCGGCGGCGAGCGCGGGGAAGACCGGCGCAGCCGCGACCGCCGCTGAGCCCCGCGCAATTAAGCTCTGGGACAAGCCTGGCTCTGTCCCCGTGGCGGAAAACCAAGGATGGAAAGACGGCGCGCTGTGGCTCAACCGCGGTAGCATGGTGCAGCGAGCGCCCCTCAGTCGTGATGCGAAGCTGCGCGCTTCGATTCGCATGAATCCCGAGGCGGTCAATTCACAAATCCGAATGCGGTATCATGGGACGTTGCGGGAAGACTCTTACTACTCGCTCGCGGTGTATATGAGTGACCAGAGCGTCCAACTCCGCGTCCGACGCGCGACCGATGACAATGACCGGCTCATTACCAAGTGGCCACTCTCTCGCCGATACGACGCCCACGAGTGGCTCGGGGTCGAACTTCAGGTCCGGGGCGACGAAATTACCGCCTTGGCCGAAGGCAAAACTCTCGGCACCGTGCACGATCCATCCGTCAGTGAACCGGGCGGTGTCATGCTTTACTGCGCGGGCAGCGGCTACTTCCGCGACATCGAATACGTCCCGCTCGATGGCGTCTCCACTTCCAGCGAGCATTGGCAGGATGTGCTGCACGATCCGGCGCAGCTCGACCTCTCCGGCGCAGTCGAGCGCACCGCGGAGGGGCTGCTCTTTACCGAAATCGGCGGGGCCCTGCGAGGCGGAGGCAAAGGCCCGAAGCGCGACGGCGCGCTCCACGTGCGGGCCACCTTTGGCGGCCTGCGCCCGGTGCTGCGCGCCCGGGAGACTTATACGGGGAAATACCAATTGTACGTTATCTCCGACGGGAAGGCGATCCAGTTGGAGCGTTGGGACATC
>JANXWU010000513.1 GCA_025350985.1 Spartobacteria bacterium
GTCACGGCTTGCAGCAACTCGTGGCAAAAAACCAGACTTATACCAAAGCCTTCGCGGCCTTTGCCGCCGGCTTCGTTGCACTAGCTCCCACTGCCCGCGCGCTAGCAAGTTTCTTCATTGGTGGGAATAGGAAGCCTGGCCCGCCGTCCACGGTGGAGCGACTGTTCAAGCACGCGGCCATGGCGGGAATCCTTGCTGCCATCCTGTTCAGTGTGCCGTTGATCTTCTACTCCTTCGCCGCCCATGCCGTCTATCAAGGCGGTTCGGCTCGCACCGTCGGACTAATAGCTACTCTCCTAGCTCTCGTGCTTTCTTTTATTCTCAGGTTTCCGAAAGCCTTTCCGTTCGTCAATCGCTCCTCGCTCGCGCAAACCTATGCCGCGCGGCTGGCACGCGCCTACCTCGGCGCTTCCAATCCGCTCCGGCGCCGACCTGAAGGTGCGAACATCACCGAAGTCATGGCGGGTGACGACGTGGCCTCGATTAAGAACTATCGTCCACACGAAGCGGGCGGACCTTTCCACTTGATTAATACTACCGTCAATCAGACGATTGATTTCAACTCGCAGCGTGGGAATCGCGACCGCAAGGGCGACGTGCTGGCCGTGAGTTGTCTCGGCCTGAGCATAGGTGAAGACTATCACGGCTTCTGGGCGGACCCGGTGGAGGAAGGCGCGTCCGCCGGTCAAAAACGACCCCACGCGATTGATCCTATCCTGCGCACCACGGGCGGCGAGCATCCACTGATCGACGAGGCGGGTAATCCACCTCAGCGCGCGGAAATGCTGTCACTGCGCCAGTGGATTGGCATTTCCGGCGCGGCGATCGGGCCGGGTCGCGGGGAAACCACCCAGCTCGGCACGGCGTTGCTGTACGGGCAGGCAAACTTGCGCACGGGGTATTGGTGGGACAGCAGCATTAACGAAGTGAGCCGCGACGGCTTTCCGCAACTGAGCTTCGTGCGGCGCTTCCTTTACCTGTTGCCCAAGTTGTTTCTGCCGCAATCGCTCTTGATCAAGGAATGGACCGCGCGCTATCCCGGCCCGTGGGAAAGGCATTGGTATATCTCGGATGGCGGTTTTTTTGAAAACACGGGCGCTTATGAACTAATCCGGCGGCGCGTTCCTCGCCTGATCGTTGGTGATGACTCAACCGACCCGACTTATGAGCTCGAAGACCTGGCGAACCTTGTCCGCAAAGCACGCATCGACTTCAACGCCTGCATTGAACCGGTGCCGGTGGAAAGTCTGGCGCAATGGGCGGGAGCTGGCTTGCTCGGGCCGGATCAACGCGCCTGTCTCGGCACTCTCGAAGACTTAAAGCCGCCGAAGGATGCGGACGGGAACATCACCGGTCCTTCAAAGGTTCATGCCACGCTCTTTTGGGTGCGTTACCTGAGTGGAGGCCGACGCTCCCTGCTTCTCTACCTGAAGTCAAGTGTCACGGGCGATGAGACGGCGGACATCGCCAACTACCACAGTACGCACCGCGAGTATCCACACGAAAGCATCGCGGACCAGTTCTTTGAAGAGTCGCAGTGGGAAAGCTATCGTCAGCTCGGAGAGCACATCGCCTCTCCTGTCTTTAAAAACCCCGATTGGTTTTGGTCGATCCCGCTCCCCATCGACCCGGCCATCCGTTAGTCTAATTCTATATGTCGAACTCATCCTCCACGCTTGCGGTCCTGTTCGCAGTCATGCTATGGTCGCCTTTTCCGATTGCCGCCAACGCCTCGGATCATGCTGATCCCTTGGAGGTCCCGACACCGTTTACGCTCCCGCTCAAGTTGTTGGACGCAAACAAGCCGAGTAAGAAGGACCTTGAGGGATTGTCCGGCGGCATCACGGACTTGTTTATATTTCCCATCAAGGAGGATGGACAGCCCGCGTTCTTTCCACCCGCCGATGAGTATGAACTGCCCAACGATGCGGAACGGGCGGAGCTGGACAAGCTTTGGCCGGAGGAGCGCGCCGTGCGTTTGCAGATGAACGCAGAGGAGCGGACGGCCTATGCTCAACTGAATCCCGGTGACGCGGCGGCCAAGGCGGCTTTGCTCTTAAAGGTGCGCGCACGCCGGTTCAAGTTGCAGGAACTCGATCCGGAGCAGTTCGCGCAGATCAAGGGGCTGGCGGTCATCCTTTGTGTGCGGCGGGATGTGATCACGCCGCCACCGTATGCCTTGGAGCCTTACACTTACTCGATCCACATGGATCAGCACACGACGATCTCCTATGACCGGCCCGAGGATCAATCAACCCGTGCGCGTTACGGCGGCGCGATCCCGGACTCAACCACGATCAGTCCTGACGTGACGATCACGGTTCGGTTAAACAACGACGGTACCCGAAAGAGCTACAGCATCACCGGGCTGGATAATCAAACTGGCATCAAGATGTTTCCCGACGAGATGACGACTGCCGTCCGTGAAGATCCGTTTGTGTTCCCGCGATTCTTTAAGAAGAACACCATCGCCATGGTCTTCACGATTCCGCTGACGTGTTTCTCGAAAACCAAGACCTCCCACCAATGGATCGCCTGGGCCACCACCATGCGGGATGGGAAACAGATCGATCACGTAGGACGGTCGCTACGGACACAGCAGCCGCGGTTCAATTTTCTCAACGGCCTCGAACCCCGAAAGCATGTGGCCGCGATCGACCGGCGGATGCATAATCCGACGCTGCTGGAGGACGCATTGTTAAGACTAGGCTTTGATTCGCTGTATGAATACCGGCCGTGGGATCTCGCGCCGGACGTAATGATCTACAACGCCCAGTATCGTGCGCGTTTTCCCAATGGCCGGATGCTGACGGATGACGTGGCCAGCCTGCTCTCGCGCCACGGGGATGCGCTCCTGCTGGAGTTATCTTATAAGAACGCCACTTGGCCGCGCGCGACTGCTAACGACAAGCCGTTCCAAGCCGGCTTTCCTTTTCTGGCCGATCCCTGGGGTCCGAATGATGTCACTCCCCCACCGATGCGACCGGTGGTGAGCAAGAAGCACAAGATGATGATCGTGATCGCGGGGTTGGCGGTGGTCGTTATCTTGTTTGGATTGGGTTGGATTAGTGCGCGCTGGTTTGGCCGTCGCCGGGAGACATACCTTTGACTACTTGGCGACGCGACCTAGTTGCGTTCCTTGCAAGCCATGAATTTTGATTCCAACTATCTCGGGCCACAAGGAATTGACGAAGCGGATGCCTTATACCAAGGCTCCCGCTTCTCAGAAGTCCGGCAGGCACTCTACGCCAATCGCTATTATCTGACGTGGGGCTCGCCGAATGATCCTCCCCTCCCGAAGTACGGCGTTACTCTTGGTCGTGGCTTGCGGGGCCTGGTGCGAGAACTGCGGAGACGCTGGCCCTTTCAGCAAGCCGCCCGACGCGCAGTGGGAGCGGCGTCCGACCTGCGCTGGGGCGGGGCGGGAAAGAAGGGCTTTCGCAGGCTGATTCATCCGAACGCGGTTAATCTTCTGGGTCGTTGGAAGATTGATGACTTGGACACTGGCTATACCGGTTACTTCCAGCGCGGGAGTGAAGGCTTGTTGGTGGCACGTTATTCCACCTGCTGTTCGGAGACGCGCCGCGGACACACCCGGTCGCTGGCTCTCGTCGGCAAGCTCTATCCCACGCTCGAAGTGGATCATCGCGAGCCTTTGCGGACAGCCAGCTTTATAACTCAGGAGGACCTAGGTGGGGCCAAGACGAATTACATCAATGACGCGGAGTTGCGCAATGCCCCCGACACGACACCGTGGCGGCGCGGATTCGGCCTGCCGTTCTTTTTGCTCACCGGCCTGGTCCTGATCCGGGCGGACAAGAAGCCCAGTGTGCGTCAGCTTTATGAAATCGCAGAACTCGGCAAGCCCGCCGAAGTGCCAACTAAGGCTCCCGAATTTATGCGGCTGCTTGCGGATGCCAGTCAGCCGCGGATGGAAGGCGCAGACCTGGACTTCCGGGATGAGCTTCTGGGACAGATTTATGACAAGGGTAATCCAGTGCCAAAGCGGGAGCTTGTCTTTAACATCGAGGTTTCCGATGAGGGCCAAACCACGGGGCTGCTCGCGCAGCGGGTGCTGATTAAAAACTGGAAGCGCATTGGCCGCCTTGTCTTCACGGAAGCGGTCGCCTCTTACAATGGCGACTTTGTGATCCACTTTCATCACCCGGTGTGGCGGGACGACCGCAATGACCCCGGCAGCGTCGCGCGTCCGCGCCGCTAGCGTTGCGCTCCCTTCCCGGCACGGATAAAGTCCCGCGCCTCCGTCGTGGCTTTGTGACTCGAAAGTCGTGCTGTCCATAGGCGGCGGGAATACCGCTTTTCACCATGGCCAATCGAAAGAAACTGTTTGATCCCAAGCTCCAATTGTGGTGGCCGATTCTTTATGTTTTTCTCCTGGTGGTAATCTTCGGATGGGCGGCGCTGCGGCGCTTTTCACTTCCTCAGTTTCCTTGGGGAAACAAAGATACTTGGGGCTATCTTCACCCCGCGTTGTCGGAACTGACGGGCGGTGAGTTCAAACACACCAATGGACGCAGCTTCCTCTATCCCGGATTTCTCTATCTTGTGCTTCGAGGCTTCGGCGACTTTCGTTTCATTGGTCTTTTTCAACATTTACTCGGCGGAGCTGCCGGAGGCTTGCTGCTGCTCGCTTGGGAACGCGCGCGCTCGTTCCTGCCTCGTCCATTGGTGCCGCTGGTCGTCTATCGCGCCATGGGACTGGGTGTCACCGCCTTTTACTTGTTTGCCACCACGCCCATGCTGTTCGAGCAGGACATTCGGCCAGAGTCCATCTGCCCCTTTTTCGCCGCTCTGAACATCTTCTTCACGCTCGAGTTTATTCGTTGCGCCTATTTGAAGCCAAGGCGTTCCGCCGCCTTGTGCTTCGGGATACTCAGCGTTTTCTCGGCCTACTTTCTGCAAGTGCTCAAGCCGAGCTTTGGCTTGACGATGGCCTTTTCCACTTTGCCCGTTTGGATCTACTGTTTTCAGAAAGGTGAGGTTCTCTGGCGCAAGTTAGTCTTGTTGGGGCTTTCCGCTCTCTTCATTTATCTGTTTTTGCAACGTCCTGAACAGCAACTCGCCCAAAGGGATTTGTCGTCCCGCACCTTCGTGCCGGCGACGCTCTTTTTCATCCACGCCGATATTATTGAACGGCAAATGGCCGTTGATCTGACGCACCTCAAGGACATTCCCTACGCGCCCGATTTGCTCGCCAAAGCTCATGCGGCTCTCGTGCGTGAACTGAATCTATCCAAGGGCACGGGAAAGTATAAGTCGTTGGGTTTCGATCCAGATTACTTAATGTATGAAGACTCGCTGGATGTCAGTTTGCTGCTTCTCTTTGATCATGATGCGCAACGGCAGGCCGACTTCTATTTGTATTACTACCAAAGGGCACTGATGCATCAACCTGTGAAAGTGCTCCGCAAGGTCGCCGGGCAGATGGCCCTTTTTTACGGACTAAAATGTCCCGCCTACCACTTGCCAGCCGAGAGCCCTTTCGGCTGGCGTTATGAGAAAACCCTTCGCGACATGTCAGTGAATACCGACCAGTTGAGCTTTGTGAACTACCAACCAGCGCAAAGGTGGACGACGGCAGTAAAGGCGCTTGAAACGATTAATGTTTCCTTGAATCCAAGTTATGTCGTTTGGATTAGTGCAAACCTGTTGGCAGTTCTATATCTGCCGGTACTGCTCTTGACGCTTGGGGCGGGCCTGTTTCTCGCCTGCCGGCCTAATTTGAAGGATCGCCCGCTTCTCTTTATGTCAGTGCTCTTTTTGCTCTATGGCTATAACCTTGGGAATTGCCTCGGCATCTCGATTGTTCATTCTTTGGAGATTGTGCGATATCGGACGGTTCAATTGATCTTTACCGTGCTGCCCCATGCCTTGGCGCTGGTGTTTCTTGCCGAAATATTCTTGTCCATTCGACAGCAGAGACTTCGCAGGGTGCGGTCGGATTGAACGCGCCGTTTTCATAAAGAGCGTCCACACTTCGTAAAAGG
>JANXWU010000113.1 GCA_025350985.1 Spartobacteria bacterium
CAGCGTCGCCCTCATCCTCGCCCAAGCCTCCAGAATCATGCTCCGCAGGCTCGCTCGCTAGTTTTTAGACAGTCACTTACAAGGAATTCATCGACCTTTGGAACAAGCTCCAGCTTCCCGAGCTGGCGAAAAAAACTCCGCCGCCGGTGGATGGGGTTCTTTCGTCCGCGAAATATTCCGGCAAGGTCGAGGGCGATGTCGTCTCGCTCGACGCGAAGCTGGAAATGGAAGCGCTCAAAGACGGCTGGTCGGTGCTGAAACTGGGCGCGCCGGGACTGAACATCGCCGACGCGAAAACCACCGCGAACCTCAACGTCGCCGACAACGAGTATCAGGTGATTTTTCCCGCGAAGGGAAAATACACGCTCGACATGACCGTCCTCGGCAAGATCACGCGCGACGCCGGCAAAAGCAGCGTGACGCTCGCGCTGCCGCGCACTGCGGTTTCGCAGTTTGAACTAACGCTGCCGGGCAAGGGTCTCGACTTCACGATCGCGCCCGCTTCGGCGTTCACGGCGACCGAGCAGGCGGATGGAACGACGAAGCTGCAGGTGTTCTTCGGCGCGTCGCAGGAGATCAACATCGCGTGGACAAAAAAGGGCGGCGAGACCGCGCTGCAACCGCTGCTTTTCGCCGAGACGACCGCCGACACGCGTGTCACCTCCGGCGCGCTGCGGACGACGCTGGCGGTGAACTATCGCATTCTGCGCGCGGGCGTGAGCACGTTTGAAATTTCGCTGCCCGCCGGCGAGCAAGTGTTGAGCGTCGATGGTGCGGATTTGCGCGACTGGACGCTGGAAAAGGCGGACGCACGACAAAAGCTCGTGGTCAATCTGCACACACCGGCGAAGGAAAATTACATGCTGCGCGTCACGACCGAATCGGGCATCGCCACACTGCCCGCGAAACTCGAAGCGCCCTTTCTCGAGGTCAAAAATGTCGAGCGCCAGAGCGGCTCGATCAACGTGATGGCCGAACAGGAACTGATCGTGAATGTCGCCAAACTCGACGGACTCACGCAGCAAAGCGCGGCGGCTCCCGGCAAGACCGCGGACACGCGCGTAGGCAACTATCGTTACCTCCGGTTGCCCTACTCCCTCTCCATCGAGGTCGCGGCCGCGCAACCGCAGATCGAAATCGCGAGCGACACGCTGCTGACGGTCGAGCCGGAGACGCTCACCTTGCGGACAAATTTCGCCTACGAGGTGAAAAAGTCGGGCGTGTTCACGGTGCAAATCGACCTGCCGCCGGGCTTTGAAAAAGCCGAGGCGAAAGGCGAACAAGTCGAGAGTTCGACCGTCGCGAAAGTCGGCGCGACGAGCGTGCTCGAAGTGAAATTCAGTCAGCGACGGACGGGCGCGTTTGGTTTCGAAGTCACGGCCGAGGCGGCGCGAAAGAAGGCGGACGAAGAAGTGGCGGTTCCCGTTTTTTCCCCGCACGACGCGCAACGGCACGAGGCGCGCGTCGGCGTCGCGGTGCATGTGAGTCTGAAGGCCAACACGATCGACGCCGGTGATTTGCGGCAGGAGGACGTGCGGCAACTCGGCGCCTTGCAGGTGAAAAATCCGCAAGCCACGCCGCTGATTCTTGGCTTTCGTTACCGCGGCGAAGCGAAGCCCGCGCGGCTCGCTTTTGAAGCCAGAAAATCCCGCGTGTCGGTCGAAGTGCTGGCGCTGGCCGACGTGCGAGAGGCGATCACGCGCCACACTTGGTGGTTGGAATACAACGTCGAATACGCCGGCGTGAACGAACTCGCCGTCGCCGTCCCCAAAGCCCTCGCCGACGACCTCCAAATCGACGGCGCGAACATAAAGGAAAAGCTGCGCGCCGAGGAGAAAAACGAAAAAGGCGAAGCGACTGGCAACGTCATTTGGCGCGTCGTTTTGCAGGACAAAACACTCGGCGCGTATGAGCTGCGGCTCTCGCTGGAAACGCCGCGCGGCGAGTTGAAAGCAGGCGCGAAGGAAGCCGTGGTTCTGCCGGAAATTAAACCGCTGAATGTTTTTCGCGAGACCGGCCAAGTGGCCGTGTTGAAGGACGGCAACCTCGAATTTTCCAAGACCGACGCGAAGGGTCTGGAGACCATCGACCCGAAAGAACTGCACGGCCCACTGCAGCAAGGCGGCGTTTTCCTCGCCTACAAATATGCCGCGCATCCGATCGCCTTGCGCGTCGAGGTTTCAAAAAATCTCTACCTCGAAGTGCCGAATGCGCTGGTGACTTACGCCGTCCTCAACACCGTCATCGCCGAGGACTCCGCGCAATCGACCGAGGTGATTTACTGGGTGAAAAACAACTCGCTGCCGTTCTTCAGCGTGCGCCTGCCAGAGCGCGGCAAGCTGCTCACGGATGCCTTTGTCAACGGCGCGCCGCAGCAGCCCTCGCATCGCGCGGACAGCAGCGAAGTGCTCATTCGTTTGCCTGTTCAGCAAAAGCAAAACGAGGCGATTCCGGTGCGGTTTATTTACGAAGTGCCGAGCGAAAAACCAGGCAGCACGCTCGCGTGGCGCGGCTCGATGCGCGTCGCCCCGCCCGTGCTCACGAACGCGAAAATCGTGCAGACGCAGTGGAATCTCTATCTGCCGCAAAACTATCGCTACGTGAAGTTCGCCGGGCCGATGCAAGAGCCGGTCACACGCCGCGGATGGGAAGTTTTCCACACGATCTTCGACGATCTCGTGCCGCGTTTTGGCCCGGAGATTGACGACAGCGACGCCGCGTGGAATTCGCCGCCGGCATTGCAGGAAGCGCAGGCCGGTGGCTTCAATTTCCAACTGCCGAAAGAAGGCAGGCCCGTCGAGCTGCGCCGTCTCGAAGCGCCAGCGGGCGTGGAAATCAGCTACCGCTCGCTCGGCTGGATTTACACGCTGGAATCGGCGCTGTTTTTCGCCGCGTTTCTCTTCGGCGTGCGGCTGTTGAACCGTCCCGGCCAGAGTAAATTTGCCTACGCGATTGTCTTCGGCGTGGGCGCGCTGATCGTTGCGGGCGCAGTCGCCCCGCGTTCCGCCGGACCGTGGAATGCCATTTATCTCGGCGTGCTGGCGGCGGTCGCCGTCTGGTCCGTCGTCGGCGCGTGGCGGCTCGCGTGGAGATGCTGGAATAAATGCTGCGACACGGTGCGCCGTCGCGGGGTGGTGAGGCCACCGCCGCCGTCATCGCCGCCGCCCACCACGCCTTCGTCCATGGAACCGCAAGCCGGGGCGTGAATTCGGAAACGATGAACGCGCTCAAGTTACGAGGGTCGCCGAAGGCAGACGCATGGGGAGCGCACGCGCCTCGCGTGCTGGTTGCGGCGCCTCGCCGCTACGAACTTGGGAACGCGACCGATCAGAAAACCGACGCGCGATCTTTTCTCTGCGCCGACGAAAGTTCGCGTCGGCTAGGGCGCCGACGCCAGCACGCGAGGCGCGTGCGCTCCCCTGGCACCCTGATCGCGATGCTCGCGATTTGTTGCACCGCCAGCGCGGTTGATGTGCCCTTGCCCAAACCGGAGCGGCGCGAAATTCTCGTGCCCGCGAAAGATTTGCCGGCGGTTCTGGAAAAAAATCCGCGTGCCGTCGCGCTCACACGCGAGCAATACGAGACATTGCTCCGCGACGCGCAAAAACACCTCAAGGCCAGTCCCGAATCGCCGCGACGCGCGGTGCTCACGTCGGCGCGATACGAAGCGGAATTGCACGGAAAAGTCGTCGAAGTCCGCGCGGATTTTGTCGTGCATGTTCTCTCCGATAAATGGGCGGAAGTCCCGCTGCGGCTCGGCGCGCTCGCGCTCGGCGAGGTTGAAGTCGATGGCGAATCGGCGCTGCAAGCCGGCGGCAAGGACGCGCACACGCTCATCGTGCGCGGACGCGGCGAGCACCGGCTGCGCGCTCACTTCACGCTCCCGGTTCAGCGCGACTCCGCGATGAGTTCCATCGCGCTCGCGCTTCCCGTGGCCGGCGCGGGCAGCTTCACGTTGAAGCTCCCGCCGCGCACGCACGTCGAGAGCGCGCACGCGGTGAAAATCGAAAACACCGCCGCCGCCACGCTCGCCACCGTCGCGGCTTCGGCGACGACTGACTTCGCGCTCGCGTGGCGCGCGGAGAGCGACTCGGCAGGCAGCGCGCCGGTGATTTTCGAGGCGGACAGTTTTCTTTACGTGATCGACGAAACCAAAGTGCAGGCCGACCTCGGCATCGTCCTCAACGCGTCGCTCGGCGAGTTGCCCGCGAGTTTTCGCATCACGCTGCCGACGGGCACGACGCCGCTCAGCGTGCAGGGCAGTGAAGTATTGAAATGGAACGCCGTCGCGGAAGTTGTGACCGTCGAATTGACGCCCGGCTCGCGCAAAACGGCTGCGTTGCGCGTGCTCGTCGAGACTTCCGCGTTCGCGGGAAAAAAAGCGGCGACGCTGGTTCTTCCGACGCCAGAAGTCTCCGGCGTCCATCGCGCGATCGGAAAAATGGCGGTGATCGGCAGCCGCGAAATCAAAGTGCGCGCGATCCATGCCGACGAACCGTCGCGCCAGACCGAAGGCGCTTTTTCACCGCAGATCGAGGGCGACGCGAACTTCGTCGCCGCTTATCAATTTCCCGCCCGCGCGAAACCACTCGCCGTCACCGTGGAAAAAATCGCGCCGCGTTTCAGCGTCGATCTCGACACGCTCATCGACGTGCGGCGCGAGGCGATTTTCCTCGAGCGCACGGTCGCGCTCACCGCCGACGAGGGTGAGCTTTTCAGCGCGGACATCGGCCTTCCGCAGGGCGAGGAATTGCTGACCGTGCGCGAAGGCGACGCCGAGCCGGACTGGACGCGCGCCGCTGGAAAAATCCACCTGCGCTGGCCGGACGCGGTTGCCGTCGGCGGCAGAAAAACTTTCACGATCAAGACCCGCATCGAGCCGGCAGCCTGGGCGACGGTCAAGGAATTCGCGCTCGCGATCAGCGACGCGAAAGTCGAGGGCGCGGAAAAAATCAACGGCTACATCGCGGCGAAATCCGACGAGGCGTTTCGCATTGAAACTCGCACGACCGATGGACTGGAGCGCCGTGACGGGCGCGTGACGCCGGTGCGCGGCGACTTCGCGTGGTTCCGCCGCAGCGAATTCAAGCTCGCGCTGCAAGTCGCGCGCCGCACGCCGGAAGTGCGGGCGGCGTTCACCGGCTACGCGCTGCCGCTCGCGGGCGCGCTCAGCGTGCGCGCGGAGATCGGCTATGACATCGACTTTTCCGGCGTGAAAGTTTTTCGCGTAAAAGTGCCGAAGGAAACGGCGGAGCAATTTTACTTCGACGGCGACGGAATCGCGGAGCGCAAACTCGACGGCGACACTTGGACGATCACGCTGCAAAAGGAAACGCTGGGCCACTACGCACTGAAAGTGAATGCGATGCTGCCCTTCACGCGCGGCGCGGATGCGAAGTTCGAAATCGCCGCGCCGACGCTCGTGCCGCTCGACGTGCAGCGCGAACGCGGGACTTGGGTGGTCGAGGCGAACACGGACACGGAAATCGCCTTTCAGACGAGCGGGATGAACGAAATCGACTCGCTGCGAGCGCCCGCACTTTCCGATTATCAACCGCAGCATCGGATCATCGGCGTCTTCGAATATCTCGGCGGTGCCGCGCACAACTTGAAGCTGCTCGGCGAGCGCCATGCCACCGCGACGCTGCTCACGACGGTCGTGGATTCGCTGGAGTTGAATTCAGTGATCGCGCCGAGCGGAGTCGATCGGCATGAGGCGATTTTTTCCCTGCGCACGGCGGGCGATCAATTCCTCGACATCGCATTGCCAGGCGGTGCGAGCTTGCTCTCGCTCGCGGTCGATGGCGCGGTCGTGAAGCCGGTCGGCGAAACGGCAAACGTCGTGCGCGTGCAACTCGCGGCGCAACGCGAATGCGCGGCGCGCATCCAACTCATCTACGAAACGCCGAAGCGCACCTGGAGCAGCACCGGAACCGACACCCTGCCGGCCCCGCGACTCGACGCGCGCATCCCGGTTTTGCGCACGAACTGGCATTTGTTTTTGCCGGATGGATTTTCGTTCACGGGCTTTGAGACGAATTTGCACGAGCGGGAGAAAAACGCCGAACGGGTGCTGATGTCGAAGGTCATGAAAGTTCCGGCGAGCGTCCTCGGCTCGCTGGTTTTCAAGCCGAAGTTTTTTTCAAAAGCCACGATTGAAGTGAAGGCCGACAATTATCGTGAAGGGGGCGCGGCATTCGGCGCGAATGACAGAGTTTTCGATCCGCGTTTTGTGTTGACGCAGTTTCAAATCATCCAGAAAACCCAAATACTCTATCCGGTGATTGACCGGTTGAAGCTTGAGGAACGATGGGCTGAAAACGGGATGAAACTTAGCAGGGGAGCCGCTCACCAGCGGCTATTGCAGAAACTCGAGTTGAGGGAGGTGCGCAACACCGAACTCGTCGAGATCGGTGTCCACGACGGCGATGCGCAACTCGCCGCAGACATCGCCAACGCCATTTCAGCGGAATACATCGCCCAGCGACGAAAAATCCAGGAGGAAATGGTCGGGCAAGGGTTGCGGCAACTCGAAGAATCGGTCGCGGAGCAACGGCGGGCGATGCAGGAGGCGGGCGCAAAAGCGGCAAAACTCCGCGCAGAAATGGGCTTGATCGATCCTGACCCCGAAAATGTAACTCCGACCGAAATCGAAATAGGTGGAGTGAAGACCAAGGCGCGGGTTGCTGCCTATGACGAAGCAAAAAGTGCCTACATTTCGGAGAAACGACTCTTCGAGGCTGCCGCACAAGCGTTGAAAGCGGAAGAGATGAAGATGCGCGTCACAACCATCCCGGCGCAGATTCACGAGCGCGCGGAACCGGCAGCCGCGCCTTCTCATTTCTTCAGCTTCGTCGGAGCGTTCGGCGGAAAACAAAAATCGGGCAGCATAGTGGATGCGCCGGTTTCGGAATCGGCACCGCTTGCGCACGCACCAGCCACGCCGCGTGCGACCCCTCTGCCTGGAAACAGATCGGGGAGTTTTGCCATTACAGAAAACGCGGTCGATGCGTTGCTCGCGGGAAGTGGACAAATGCCGTTGGGGCTGAATCCGCTCAGCGCCTATCTCGAACAGGCGCGCGTTTTTTTCCAGTCTGGTCGCTACGATCTCGCGTTCCAAAAGTGTGAGGAAATCCTCGCCTACGATTCGTCCAACATTGAAGCGCGCACGTTGATGGGAAAAATTAAGCTCGCACGCGACAGTGCTGCAATTGCGGGTTACAACGAAGCACGCTCGAAAGCATTGTGGCAGGAGCAGAACCGTTGGGGTTACGCCGTGAAAGGCGAAAAAATCGCGGGTCTTTTGCCGGTGCAATTCGAGTTGCCGCTCGCGGGACGGCGCTTCGATTTCGACGGACTTTACGCGCCGGACCAAGTGAAATTCCGTTACGCGAACTGGTGGTTCGAATCGCGAATCCAATGGATTTTGTTCGCTGTTGGCGCGTTCGCTTTCGTCTTTTTTGGGCATGTGCATCCGTGGTTTCGGATGGTGTTGGGGGTTCTGGTTTTGACGTTCGTGCCGCTCGTGGTGACGCCGCTCGCGACCGGAGTTTGCAACGCGCTGCTGGTAGGATGGCTCGTGTCATTTGTCCTCAGCCGGGTGGCGAGCCGTTTCGTTTTTCGCCGGCGCGTCGTGGAGGTGACGGCTCCGATATGAAGCGCGCCATCGCTGGTTTCATCCTCCTTTTCAACGCGCTCGCGC
>JANXWU010000138.1 GCA_025350985.1 Spartobacteria bacterium
ATCGACCTATGCGCCGGCCCGCACGTCATGCGGACCGGCAACATCGGCGCGTTCAAGCTCACACACGTCGCCAGCGCCTACTACAAAGGCGACGAGAAGAACCCGCAGCTCCAGCGCATCTACGGCACCGCGTTCAAGAACAAGACCGAGATGGAAGCCTACTTCACGATGCTGGAGGAAGCTAAGAAGCGCGATCATCGGAAGTTGGGGAAAGAGTTGGAGTTATTTGTCTTTGACGCCGACGATGTCGGGCCGGGACTACCTTTATGGCTGCCGAAAGGAACTGCCTTGATCGAGGAGTTGGAGAAGTTAGCCAAGGAGACAGAATTCGCGGCAGGTTATCAAAGAGTAAGAACTCCGCACATAGCTCGCGAGAGTTTATACATCACTAGCGGGCACTTACCTTACTATAGAGACTCAATGTTTCCTCCAATGAGTTGCATCGATCCAGCCGAGGATTACCTCGATCAACTCCTAGAGTTGAGTGCCTCAAAACTAACTGATCTAATTATAGGATTGGATAAGCGAGGACGAGGAGCAGATTTTGGTGAAATATCTGAACGCGAAGCAGTGGAAGGACTCGATATTTGGCGCAAGAGTCTTCGAGAGGAAATTGAGTCTTCGGCCGTGCGAGATATGAGCAGACCTGCAGCCATCAAACTCGCCAAATGGTTCGATGATTGGCTTCCTGGTTTTGACAATTTGGATCGCAAGCTTAGAGACGAATTCTTTTTGCGAAGACAAGAGCTAGAGGCATGGAAGAGAGGCTTAAGCGAACGCTACTATCTCAAGGCCATGAATTGCCCGCACCATCACAAGCTCTTCGGAGCGGTGCCGCGCAGTTATCGCGATCTGCCACTTCGACTCGCCGAATACGGCACTTGCTATCGCTACGAACAAAGCGGCGAGTTGTTCGGCCTTATGCGCGTGCGCTCGATGCAGATGAACGACGCCCATATTTACTGCTCCGAGGAACAGTTCGAGGCCGAGTTCAATGCCGTGAACGAGATGTATCTGAAATACTTCAAGATATTCGGCATCGACAAGTATCTCATGCGCTTCTCGACTCATGACCCGAGCAAGCTAGGCCAGAAGTTCGTCGATCAGCCAGAGCTTTGGAAGAAGACCGAGGATATGGTTCGCAATGTCTTAGTCAGGTCTGGCATTAACTTTGTCGAAGTCCCCAACGAAGCCGCCTTCTACGGTCCCAAGATCGACGTGCAAGTCTGGAATGTCATCGGCAAGGAGTTCACCATCGCGACTAATCAAGTGGACTTCGCCGTCCCCGCGCGCTTCGGCCTGAAATATAAGACAAAGGACAACACCGAAGCTACGCCGCTTTGCATTCATCGCGCGCCGCTTGGCACGCATGAACGCTTCATAGGTTTCCTAATCGAACACTATGCCGGCAACTTCCCGCTTTGGCTCGCGCCGGTGCAAGTCCGCGTCCTGCCCATCGGCGACGAGCAGCCCTTGATCGACTACGCGCAGGGCATCATCGGCGAACTCCGCGCGCAGCAAGTCCGCGTCGAGTGGGATTTTTCCAGCAACAAAATCAACGGCAAAATCCAGCAGGCCGAACAGGAGAAAGTCCACACTATGTTGGTCATAGGTCACCGAGACCTGGAAGCTGGCGCGGTAAGTCTCCGCGTGCATGGCAAAGGCAACTTGGGAGCAAAGCCGCGCGGCGAAGTAGTTGCCGACTTACTCGCGTCGATCAAGGAACGGAGAGCGTAACCCAACGCGACCTATAGCTTAGTTAGGCCAACGTGGGCGGTCACTTATCCTCGCATTGATGCAGGCCGATAACTCCACCCTGCGGGTCTTGCACGATGGCAATGCGACCCACGTTTGGGATGTCTTTCGGTTCCAAGCACGTTTTGCCGCCGAGACTCGTGCTCTTCGCGAGCGCGGCGTCGAGGTCGGTGACGACGACGTAATTGATCCAGCGTGTCGGCGCGGGAGTAGTCACCACGCCGCCGAACGGCACGCCGTCGTGCAGGAACATCGTGTAGTCAGCGTCGGGCATCGGAAACTTCTGCGTGTCCCAGCCGAAAAGTCCGGTGTAAAATTCAATCGCCGCCGGGGCGTCGGTCGTCGTCAGTTCGTTCCAGCCGATTTTGCCGGGCTGGAACATGGAGTCTTCTTCGTTGCCTTTGGTGTCGCTCATAGGTCTTAATTTTCGAGATTGAGAGTTAAATTGGTTGCCTTTTGTGGATTGGTCGCGGCAACTTAAAGATCAATTCCTTCGCCACTTCCTATGAAAAAAATCGCACTCTTTCTCCTGTCGTTCGCCCTCGTCCTCAGCGCTCGCGTTTTCGCCCAAGACAAGCAGTGGGTGACCTATGAAGGCAAAGAAGGTCCCGGCAAGGGCAAACACCTCGTTTTCATCTCCGGCGATGAGGAATACCGCAGCGAGGAAGGGCTGCCGCAGCTCGCGAAAATTCTCGCGGCGCGTCACGGTTTCAAATGCACGGTGCTTTTTTCCATCGATCCGAAAACCGGCGAGATCAGTCCGAACATCACGAACAACGAGCCGGGCACGCAGGCGTTAAACAATGCGGATTTGCTGGTGATCCTCACCCGGTTTCGCAACTGGCCGGATGAGCAAATGAAACCGCTCGACGATTTCCTCAAAGCCGGGAAACCGGTCATCGGACTGCGCACGGCGACGCATGGTTTTAATGGGCTGAAAGGCGAATACAGCACTTACAACAACGGCTATCATGGCGAGTCCAAAGAGTGGGCGGACGGCTTCGGACGGCTGGTGCTCGGCGAGAAATGGATCAGCCATCACGGCAGCCACAAGAACGAATCGACGCGCGGAATTTTTGCACCGGAGGCGAAGGGGAACTCGTTGTTGAACGGCATCAAAGACGGCGAAATCTGGTGCCCGAGTGACGTGTATGGCGTGCGTCTGCCGCTGCCGGGCGATGCGAAACCAATCGTCCTCGGACAGGTGACGGTGCGCAAAGGAGCGATGGAAAAGGACGACGCGTTTTACGGGATGAAGCCGAC
>JANXWU010000145.1 GCA_025350985.1 Spartobacteria bacterium
GCCGCTTTCCACACGCCCCGAGAGTTTTCAGACGCCGCCTAAGCCATGATTTCCTTCACCACGTTTCCATGCACGTCGGTCAGCCGGAAATCGCGGCCCGCGTAACGATACGTCAGCTTTTCGTGGTCGAGCCCCATCAGCGCGAGCATGGTCGCGTGCAAGTCGTGGATCGGCATTTTGTTTTCCACAGCCTCGTAGCCGTATTCGTCCGTCTGCCCATAGCTCAAGCCCGGCTTCACACCGCCGCCCGCCATCCAGATGGAAAAACCTTTGTTGTTGTGGTCGCGTCCGTCGCCGCCTTGTGCGTGCGGCGTGCGGCCAAACTCGCCCGCCCACACGACCAGCGTGTCCTTCAAAAGTCCGCGTTGTTTGAGATCGGTGAGCAGCGCGGCAATCGGCTGATCGACCGAGTGGCAGTTCGCCGCCAGCGCGTTGCCGAGGTTGAAATGCTGATCCCAATTCCCGTGGGAAATTTCCACAAACCGGACCCCCGCCTCGATGAAGCGCCGCGCCAGCAGACACTTCCGCGCGAAGTCGTCCGTGCTCCCATTTCCCCCGCCAAACAATCCGCCCCCACCGCCGGCCGCGGGCGTGCTGGCGATGCCGTACATTTTTTTCGTCGCCTCGGATTCCTTGGAAATGTCCATCACCTGCGGCATCTGGCTTTGCATGCGGAACGCCAGTTCATAACTCTCGATCACGCCCTCGACTTCCGGGTTCACGCGGTCGCGGCGCAACTCCTCGCGGTTGAGCGATTGCACCAGATCGAGTTCCGCGCGCTGCGCCGTCGGACTGAGCGGGCTCGTGAGATTTTTCACCTCCGCGCTGGCAATGGGCCGATTCTCCTGCCCGATGCGCGTGCCTTGATAGATCGCAGGCAAAAATCCGCTGCCGTAATTCTGCGCACCGCCAAATCCGCTCGGCGGCGTGAGGGTGATGAACCCGGGGAGGTTATTGTTTTCCGTGCCGAGCCCGTAGAGCGACCACGCGCCCAGCGACGGACGCACGAACTGAAAACTCCCCGTGTGCAGTTTCAAAAACGCCTGTGGATGCGCTGGCAAATCGGTTTGCATCGAGCGGACAAGGCACATCTCGTCGGCGTGCTGCGCGACGTTGGGGAAAAGTTCGCTGATCCACAATCCGCTCCGCCCGTGCTGCGAAAACTTCCACTTCGAGCCGAGCAGCGAGGTGCCCGGACGCTTCCCCGGCTTGCCCGTGTCGGCCGCGAGCTTCGGCTTATAGTCGAACGTATCGACGTGTGAAGGCCCGCCGCGCATCGTGAGAAAAATCACCCGCTTGGCTTTGGCGGGAAAATTCGGGCGTTTCGGAGCGAGCGGATTTTCCGGATGGGCGAGGGGAGTCGCCGCCCCGGAAGCCGCTCTGGCAGCCTGTTCCGAGGCGAGGCTTGCAAAAGCCACGTAGCCGAAGCCGCACCAAAATTGCTTGAGCACGTCGCGTCGCGTATAAACCGGATTGATATTGTCGCAGGAATGGTCGGGGCAGTTCATGGGGGTTCTCCTGGCACGCGAAAGTGCGGCGCTGATTACAGCATTCAACGCCACGTGCGCCTTCCGGTTGCGCTGGATTGTGCGAACCGCGGGGGAAATGACACGCCAGATTTTCATGGAGCACATGCGCCCTCGCATGCGGGGAGGGCGCCTCGCCGTCGCGAACTTTTTGTGAGCACCCGTGCGAGCTGTGTGCGGGCCGTCTCAAGCGAGCTATTTCTCACTCATCACGAACACGCCATTCCATTCGGTGGACGGCGGACTGGCTTCAAGGGCGGCGCAGCGCTCGCGATAAATGCGCGCCAGAGGGTCGCCCTTGCGCACGAGTTCGCATCGCTGGAACAGTTGCTCTGCCCCGACGAAATCGCGGCTTCGATAGTGACGCATTGCGTCCTCGAACGCGTGGGAATATTCCGCCAGCGCGGCCTCCAGCGGCTTCGGGCGCTCGCCCAGCACAGTGAAGATTTCCACCGGCTGGCGGCGCCCCTTCACCTGCACGAGTCCCACTGTTTGCAGGTGGAAAAATTCGCGTGCGTGAGCCGCCGCCTCCGCGGACAGGAGCAGGTCCAAACCGTATTCCTTCGTCACACCTTCGAGGCGCGAGGCGAGGTTCACGGCGTCCCCGATCACGGTGAGGTTCATTTGTTGCAGCGACCCGATGTTTCCGACAATCGCCTCGCCGAAGGTGATGCCGATGCCGATGGCGAACGTCGGTTTTCCATTCTGCTCCCACTGCTCGTTCAGCTTGGCCAGGCGCGTCCGCATTTCCAACGCCGTCAGTACCGCCGCGCGCACATCAGTGCCTGCGCCGCGCGTGCGAATGTTTCCCCACACGGCCATCACCGCGTCGCCGATGAACTTGTCCAGCGCGCCTTGATGCCGAAGGATCGGCTCGACCATCTCGGTGAAGTAATCGTTGAGCTGACGCACCAGCGCGTGCGAATCCGCCATTTCCGTCATCGACGTAAAGCCGCGCAGGTCGCTGAACAAAATCGCCATCGGCTTGCGCATCCCGCCGAGCGTGTCGAAGAAGCCGCGCGGGTTGTCGATGATCTCGCGGACGGCGTCCTTGGAAACGTAACGCTCCAGCGTGCGGCGGACGTGGGCTTTCTCCCGCTGTTCGCGGAAAAAATCCCACGCGAGACAGCAGACTCCGCTGGAGATGAGCGCCGCTAGCGGAGCGGTGGTTGTGATGAAAAGGCCGGCCCGGTTGTAAAGAATGAGTGCCATCGCCAGCCACCCGAAACTGAGCGCACCCAGCAGTGCGACGCGCAGCAGCGGCGCGGGAGCCAGGCGGCAAAGCAGCCACGCGAGCGCGCCGGCAAGGACGATCAACCCGTAATTGTCCCGCTCGGAAGTCTCGGTGAGAAAATCATGATTGAGCGCGGCGTTGATGGCGTTGAGGTGAATTTCCGAGCCGAACATCAATCCCCACGGCGTCAGCGCTTCGTCCTTCGACCAGTTGCCCTCGGGACCGACGACCACGATCTTGCCGCGGAAAAAGTCGCCGCGATTGTAAGGTGGCCGCTCCCATTTTCGCTCATCGAAAAGGTCGCACAACGAGTGCGGCTGAAATGTCCCCGGTGGCCCCGCAAATCGGATGCGCCACGGATGCCCAGGCTGCGGAATCGAAGGCGCACGGTCAGCTTTTCGCAGCAGCCGCGCGCCGAGCGATTCGATCAATGGGTCGGCCGGATTGCACCCAAACCC
>JANXWU010000147.1 GCA_025350985.1 Spartobacteria bacterium
ACGCTACCACCGTGATTGCCGCTGGCAATGGCGGCGGCGTCCCGGCGGCGAGCGCGGCCGGCGGCAGTATCAACGGTGTGCGAATTTTGGGCGGAGGCTTGGACGGGACGACGATCCTGACCATCGCCGCCGGTGACGCGGGCTCGGCTAATTCCGCCAAAGTCGGCGGGCACGGTGGGAACGTGGCCAACGTCGCGGTGGATAGTTTGGCTGTGGGCACGCTAGTGCGCAGCATCGCCGCAGGCAACGGTGGCGGCGCTTCCGCGAACAACGGCGTCGGCGGGGTCGGCGGCACGATTGCCGGGGTTCATGTCAACGGAGACATCGGCGTCCGCACAGGCGTGACCTACGGCTACTCGACCATGGGCGGAATTTTTGCAGGTGCCGCGGGCACGGGCAACGCGCCGGGCAAATCGGGCAGCGTGAGCGATGTCACGGCGCATGCCATTTCCGCGATCGTGGCGGGTCGCGATCCCGTGCCGCAACTGGCAAATGTCGTGAACGGCATCTTCCTCGGAACCATCGGCGAGGATCAGAAATTCTCCTTCCAGCCGAGCGCGGTGAACGCCGACGGCTCGTTCAAAAACCTGAACGTCGCCAACTTCGTCGGCGCGGTGGTGGTGCCGACGGCAGCCAAGGCCAACGAATTCCATCCGGGCACCTTCACCGACGTGAACGGCGACGGCGTCTTTGATCTCGGCGACATTCCGCAGAACGGCCTCATCGCCGCCATCACCTTGACGAACAACCGCAACTTTGTGCCGGAAGCCTACGTGTTCGCCGCGGGACCCGGCGGATTTTTTGACTACAAAAACGGGCTGTAGCCTCAATTTTACCATTCTTTATTTATGAAAAAAGTGACCTCCCCGGACGCCTACCACCGCTCGATCATCGAACCGCTGGAAGCACGCATCGCCCCAGCAGGATTGACTGCGCCCGTCCCTCTGCTTGCCAACGCCCATCAACACTCGATTGCCGTCGGCAGCGCGCTTTTGCTGCACGCCGGAGATTTGTTGAGCACGAGCGACACCGGCGGCGCGTTTCTGATGTTTGTCCAAGCGGGGCAGGCACTGGTCTTCACCACCGACTTCAACCACAACAACGTCCTTGACCCGAACGAAATTACCGGCATCGCGGCGGGGAACGGGCTGCAATTGTATTCGTTCGTGGACATCCACGGCGACATCGTCACCAACTTGAATGCGAACGGGACGCTCACCGATTCCGACAGCAACTCGAACACGGGACCGGCGGCGACCAACGGACGAGACGGGCGAGTGTTGCTGCCTTCCACGATCACTTCGATCACGATGCGTTCGATCACGACGGCGGATTTGGTCGATCAGAACGGCGACGGCGCGGTCAATGACGTGGACGTCTTATCGCGGCTTGCGCCGAGCAGTTACACCATTTTCGGCAGCATCCTCGCGGGCGGCGGCTTGGGGGACAATCTTTACACCCCGTTCACCACCACCGGCACCGGGACGGGCGCCGTCAACACCGTGAGTCCCAGCGCGCACGGTTTGTTGTTCGACACCACCGGCTTCAGTATTCAGTCCACCAACGCGGTGGATTATTTCATCCGCACCAATCCCGAAGTCGGCTCGATCCTCATCGGCACGGCGGCTTCCGGCGAGCACTTCAACTTTGGCACTTCGCAGCACAACGTTTTGCCGCAGGGCGAGCTGCTGCCTTTCCATCCCGGCATCGGCGCGGTGGGCGGCGGCATTTACAACGTTCGTGGGGCGGATTCGAGCATGCAGTTTAGCGTCGATACGCTCCGGGCGGGCGATGGCGGTTTCGGGGCGGCGGGCGGCAGCATCGTTAATGTCCTCCTCAGCGGTGACAGCGTCACTGGTTACAGTGTGCTTGCCGGTAATGGCGGGACGGGATTGACCGGCGGAGCAGGTGGTTCGATTGGGAATTTTTCCGACTTTGGCTCGCTCACTTCGCGAGTTGTGCTCAAAGCCGGCGACGGCGGGCATGGACTGACCGGTGCAGGTGGTCCGGGCGGTCTCATCTCGATCGGCACCGCGACTTTAACTGCCGATGTCCACATCACGCTCGGCTCGGGCGGCGATGGATTTTCCGCCGGCGGCGTGGGAGCCAGCCTGGCCTCCGCCACCATCACCAACATCGGACCTTCCGTGCCCGTGGCCGTGGATTTGGTTTCCACCACGCGCGATCTCGATTTGAAAAACCTCACGCCCGCCGGTCTTCCGAGCGGGGCCGTGACCCCGACCATCGGCCAGGTGCAAATCGTGGACTTCAACCACGACGACTCGCCGGACTTGGTTTTCAGCACGAACAATCCCGACACGATCGAAGTGTTGTATGGCATCCCGGGCTCGCCGGGGCTTTTCAGCCAGGACAATCCCTTCCTGTATCTCGAAGGGCCGGCCCACGCGAGGCTCGCGGTGGCGGACTTTAACAACGACGGCCTGCCTGACATTGCCGCCGCTTCCGGCGATGCGAGCAACGCGGGCATCAGCATCTATCTTAACAAAGGCGACGGCTCCTTCACCACGCGGCTGCAAAGCACGCTGCCGACGCTCGGTGACTACGGCTACTACCGCGGCCCCACCCATGCGACCAGCATCACCGCCGGGGATTTCAACGGCGACGGGATCATCGACATCGCCGTCAATGAAATCTACCAAGCCAAAACGCCGGCACCGAAGCCGTACGACGTCACGGTCATCCTGGACGGCATCGTTGACCCCAACCTTGGAGGCAAACATGGCACTGGTTATTTCGTCGGCGACTTTGTGCGCGATGATGTGATCGCGCTCAACCCGAACGTGCAAATCACCGCGCCGATCGTCGAACTGGGACCGGAGGGCACCGTGCATCTCCACGCCACGGCGGTCAACGGCAACTCGGCCAATGACGTGTTGCTCATCGGCAAGGTGGGGCAGAAGTTTTTCACGGAAGTGGACAACACCGCGGCGGCCGTCGCGGCGACCAACCCGGTGACCAACCCGCCCTACACCACCGAGCCTTCGCAAAATGTCTTTAGCTTGGGCAAGGTGGACACCAATCGAGCGCTCAGCACCCAGGCTGCCAATGGCAGCATCACCCGGCAGGTCACGCTCCCGGATGCGCAATTGCAGGAACTGACGGTGGTGGACATCGATAGCGACGGCAATGCCGACGTGGTCGTGCTCACCTCCCAGCCCACAGATTTTCTGGTCACGTTCAAAGGCGACGGCGGGGGCGGGTTTACGGTCGCCTCCGACAATCCCACGCTCCCCAACGGCAACTTGGTACCGAATGACAACTCGGGCATTTTCCTCGGTAACAATGGCGGTGCCGGCAGCAATGGCGGCCTTGGGCTGACGAATTTGCAAACCGTTTCCATCCGCACCACCGACTCCGACAGCGATGGAGTTTACGACGAAGTGGCTGTGTTAGACTACCGCACTTCGACGAATTTTTCGGTGCGGGCGATCGAGGTGAATTTCAAAGTAAACGTGAACGGGGTGGATACGGCCGGTTTCGACCAGCCCTTTGCCTCGGTTGACAACACGGTTCCCTTCATCACCCCGGCGGCGGTGGACAATAGCGTCGTCGCGTGGGATACCCTCACCGCTGCCGTGGATTTGGTCGGGTACGGCGTCGCCGTTCCCTCGTCTGCCAATCCCAATTTCACGCTCCTGAGTTTCAACGGCAACGGCGTCAGCGGATCCTACAACTTCCTGAATTACGGATTGCACATCGTAGCGGGAGACGGCGGCAATTCTGTGGTCGGCCCCGGCGGCACGGGTGGCTTCCTCGGTGGAAAAATTACCACGACTACCACCTTCGATCCTACGACTAAACTCCCCACCAGCTCGTTCACGGGCGCGATCGAAATCACGCTGCCTGACAACGCCACCGGCAAGAGCGAATTCCAAGGCGTCCTTGATCTCACTGGCGGCAACGGCGGCGACGGATTCACCAACGGCGGCGCGGGCGGCAACGTCCAAGGCATCAGCGTCCATTTTCCCGCGACCACATCCGTTTTGGATTCCGGCGTCATCCTCACTGGCGGTGACGGCGGGTTCGGTCTCACTGGCTCTGGAGGCGCCGGCGGTGCGCTGGTTGGAAACTCGATTCAGACCGGCACGAACTTCAACGCCGGCAACGGCGGCAACGGCATCGTCGGCGGACGCGGCGGCTCCATCGTCGGCAACGGCAACAAGGGATTCTTCGATTCCGAAGACATTCAAGTCGCGGTCATCGGCGGCGTCGGCGGGCATGGAATCAACGGGGCGGGCGACGGCGGCAGCATCTTGAATTTCAACGTCCATTACCTGGCCGCTGGCGCGGCGGGCATTTTGGATTACGAAGGCGGACGCGGCGGGACTGCGGTCGCAGGTCGCGGCGGTGCTGGCGGCGCGCTCGTGGGAGTGACCCCGGACATCGTGGACAACAATTTGACTGGTGAAATTTTCCTCAAAGCCGGCGTCGGCGGCGACGGCCTCACCGGCGGCGCGGGCGGTGGCATCGCCACCTTCATCAACTCCCCGCAACCCACCGTCACTCCCACGACCCTCAGCATCCTCGCGGGCGACGGCGGCCACGGCATCACCGGCCCCGGTGGTTTGGGCGGCGGGATCAGCACCATCAACGTATCGGTCGCAGGCATCGGCGGCACGATTTCCACTTTCCCCTACAGCCGCATCATTGCCGGAAACGGCGGTGACAGCTTTGGGGGTGCCGCTGCTCAGGGCGGCTCCATCGACAATGTCACCAGCACCTCGCAATCCTCCTCCATCGTCGTGGCGGCAGGAAAGGGCGGCGATGGTCTTACGGTCGGCGGTGCGGGCGGCAGTGTCACCAACTCGACGCTCAATGCCGCCGCGACCTTCATCAATGGAACGCACATCGGCAAGCAGGTCCTGGTCATCGCGGGCGATGGTGGCGACGTTTACTCCGCCGCGGCGACCAACACCAATCTCGTCGCGCAACTCGGCGGCCCGATTTCCACTTACGGAAAAATCAACGGACACGCCGGCAATGGCGGCGGCATCAATAACCTGACCCAGCCCAACAGCGAACAGACCAGAGTGAACCTTATCGCCGGCAACGGCGGCAACACCGTCAACTACGGCAGCCCGAGCGACGCGATCGTCGGCGTGGGTGTCGGCGGCTCGATCACCAACATCAGCATTGCCGGCACTATCGGCAACCTCGCCCCGGAGATCGCCATTCGCGCCTACAACGACATCGACAACAACGGCAAGGTCGATGAATCCATGTCGCAGTTCGTCAAAAATTTCTTCGTGGACAGCCTCAACCCGCTGGTCAATTTGGACGACAGCATCGGCAACGTCGGCTTGGTGGCCGGAATCGCCGGGCGCGTCAAGGACGGCCTGCCCGCATCGCCCGGCATCAACGGCGGGGTGAGCAACCTAGTCGCTCGCAGCATCCTCTCGATGGTCGCCGGCTCCGTCGATAACATCGCGGCCATCCAAGTCTTGTCGGGCATTTCCCTCTCCGATCCCAACGGCGTCTTCGGCGGCGACAAACCGGTGCTCGGTCAACTTGACTATCTCAATCAGGACGGCTCGCTCAACAACACCGGCCCCGTGTTGGGCGGTGCGCTGATTGACGGCGCGGTGGTCGCGAAATCGCTCGGAGGATTGACCGGCCCACGCGTCTTCAAGCGTTAAAATTTACGCTGAGAAAAACGGGAGGCAGCATGCTTTGGCGCGTCCAAGCCCGCTCCCGCTTCGGCACCGACCTTCCTTTGGACACCGCCCGACTCTCTGCTAACCTGCGGTCCTTCAGGCATGGCAACTGAGACTACCATCGAGGCAGCGCGCAGCCGGATTCAACGGCTGGTCGAGGAAATTTCCGCGTTGAGCAAGGCCGACCTCGCCAGCGACGAATTTTTCAAACAATACATCCATCGCGTCGTCGCGGCGACCGACGCGCAAGGTGGCGCGGTGTGGCTGCTCGGTTCCGGCAAGGGTGAGTTTCAATTACTCGCCGAGAGCAATCTCGCCTCCAGCCAGTTTCATGCGGACGAAGCTCAGCGCTCGAGCATGCTTAAAGTCCTGGGCGACGTCGTCCAGCACGGAAGACCCGCAGTGCTCGCGCCCGAAAATCCCGCCGCGCTCACCCCGCCGGAAATTCCCAACCGCACCCCGTACGCCTTCCTCCACGTTCCGCTTTTTCTCAAAGGCAAATCGCTGGGCGTGCTCCAGCTTTGGCTCAAGCCCTACGTCCAGCAAAACAGCTACGCCGAATTCGTCACCTTCCTGACTTCGCTCGCCGCCTACGTCGAGCAACACCTGCAATCGCGCCAGCTTGGCAACCTCGTCCTCGAAACCCAGCGCCTGCAACACCTGCTGCGTTTCAGCGGCGACCTCGCCGGCACGCTCGACCTGCTCGAAGCCGCCCGCCTCACCGCCAACTACGCGCGCGACATCCTCGGCTGCGAGCGCTGCTCCGTCCTGTTGCGCGATGGCGACCGCTGGTCGGTCATCGCCATTTCCGGGCAGGAGACTGTGGAAAAAAAGAGCGCACTGGCCAAAGGCATGGTCGCCTTCGTCCGCACGCACAGCCGCGACGAATTCCGCACGCTCACCAAAAAGGAATTGCTCGATCTCGCCGAGCCCAAGTCGGAATCATCCGCCCCCGCCGTGGTCGATCTCTCGCCTGCCGTTCGGGAAACCGACGACATCGACCTGAACTATTTTGCCTTGTCGCACGTCGTCTCCGCCGCCCTCGCCCCGCTGCTCAACGCCGACAAAAAATCCATCGGCATCCTGTTTTGCGAAAGCACCATCGAGAATTTTTTCGGCTCGCCGGTCAGCGGGAAACCGGAACTGCCCGCGCCGCAATCGCTCTCGCAGTGGATTGCCGGCCACGCCGGTCGCGTGCTCGCCGCCGCGCACGATTATCAGTCGATCCCGATGCTCGGGACCATGCGCCAAGTGCGCGCCGGGAAGCTGGCGCTCACCGGGGAAAAACGACGCCGGGTTTTAACCAAGCTGCTCGTCGTGCTCGTCTTGATCGCCGGTGCGGCGTTCTGGCCGATGCATTGGAAAATCGATGGCAACTGCGCCGTGCTCCCGATGAAGCGCGGACAGGTGGTTTCGGAAATCCCGGCGCGCATCGAAAGCATCGCGGTGCATGAAGGGCAGCTCGTGCGGAAGGGCGAAGTGCTGGCGCAGCTCGACACGCGGCGTCTGCGCTCCGAACTGGAAATCACCTCCCAGGAAAAACAGCGCTTCCTCGCCGAGTCCGATCGTTACAGGGCTGCGGGCGATCAAGGCTCCGCGCAGGTCGCCATCCTCCAGTCCAAAATCGCCACGCAAAACGAGGATAAACTGAAGGCCGAAATCGCCGCCGGCGTGCTCCGCGCGCCGTTCGACGGCACCGTGCTCACGAAGGACATCGAGTTTCGCACCGGCGAGTTTTTGCAACCCGGCGCCCCGCTCACCGAAATCGCCTCCCTGGACCAATGGGAACTCCAAATCGAAATTCCCGAGAAGAACATTGGCTTGCTTGAGGACGCCCTGGCGGCGGGGGAAGTAGCCACCAACTTTATTCTCTACACTCAATCCGCGCAGCTCGTGCATACCAAGCTGTCCAACCGCCAGCAAATCAGCGCGGCGGCTTACCCCAAGGAAAAGGAAAGCGTGTTCATTGTCACCATTCCGAATCCAGATCTCCCGGAAGACTTGCGCAAGAGCGACAAGGGCGTCAAGG
>JANXWU010000165.1 GCA_025350985.1 Spartobacteria bacterium
AACTGCTCGTGCATCCGCGTTTCGAGATAGCCGTAATCGCCCTCGCGCTCGATGAGCGTGTCGCCCATGAGCAGCACGCGGTCGCCGTCGCGAAGCTCGAAGGCGGAAGCGGCCGGCGTCGTTTCATTTTCCGCCTTTCCCGACGCGGCGAGGGTGAAAAGGGCGAGGGCGGAGACGAGGAGACGGGTGGGGGGGATCATGGCGTCGGAGGAGAGTGGGCGAGTGTAAAAGGCGGGGGCGGGTTGTCGAGTTCGCGTCGCCTGCGGCGGGCTGAACATCGAACGCCGAACATCGAACATCCAACGTCGAAGTCGGAGGTGTGGGGGCGCCGCACCCCCGGCCTTCGATGTTCGGCGTTCGGCGTTCGATGTTCGGAGTTCAGCGCCGCAGGCAGCGTGGCCGAGACGGGCGGGGGAGATCATGGCGGGAGAGGGCGGGCGAGCCGTTGTCGGTGCCGAGTTGTCGAACCACGGAAGCGACAGCGCGCTTCCCTCCATTTACGGCTTTGCGATTCCGAGATCGCGGCAGATTTTTCGCGCGAGGAATTTATTCACCTCGGTGTGGCGCGGGACGGCGGAGCGACGGTTGTTTGCGGGATTGCCCCACCACGAATGATCGCTGCCTTCACGCACCAGCACGCAACCTGCCGACGCGAGGTGCCGCAACAATTCGCGGCGCTTCACAACGCAAGCGCTTCTTCTTCGTAATCACTCTCCGCCGCCGCCAAGGCTTCGGAGCGATTCATCTCCAGTGCCTCGCCGAGCGCGGAACACAGGTTGCGCCTCAGTTCTTCGCGTGTTTTACCCTGACTATTCACGCCGGGCACTTCCTCCACCCAGCCAATCCACCAGCCATCGTCCTGTTTGATGACAGCCGTGAAGTTGCGATTCATGAAGGAAGTATCGGCACACGTTGGTTCATGGCAATTGCTTTCTAGCTACACGAGAAACGGATTCGTCTCGCGCTCGCGGCCGAGGGTCGTCGCGGGGCCGTGACCGGGGAGCACCGTGATGTCGTCGCCGAGCGGCAGGACTTTGTTTTTAATCCCGGAGATGAGCAGGTCGAAGTCGCCGCCGGGCAAATCGGCGCGCCCGACGCTGCCGGCGAAAAGCACGTCGCCGCCGAAGAGCATCCGCTCGCCTTTCGCCAGAAAGCACAGGCTGCCGGGGCAGTGGCCGGGGACTTCGAGGAGTTGGAAATCGACGCCGCGGAGATTCGCGGAGGCGGCTTCGGCGAGGAGCGTGTCCACGCTGGCGACGGGCTCGATTTCCCAGCCGAAGCCGAACTGTTTGAAGAAGCCGCGCTCGGTGATCATCGGCACGGTGTCGGCGTGGCAGGCGATGTTGCAGCCGTGCGCCTTCTGGATTTCCGCGGCGTCCCAGACGTGGTCGATGTGGCCGTGGGTGAGCAGGAGCAGTGACACTTTTTTCCCCTGCTCCGCGAGCCACGCGGCGGCGGTCTGCGGGGCGTCGATGAGGAGGCCGTGCTCCTCGATGAAAAAGCAGTTCGTGTCGAACAATCCGCCGGTGAAGGTGTCAATACGCATCGTTCCGACGGAATGAATCAAGCGCGGGGCAGCCCGCAAGCTTGCAATTTAAGCCTCATCGGCGACTGTCCCCCGTTTCTACTTTCAAAATGAAATCGCTCAAGTTTCTCCCCTTGGTGCTGGCCATCGCGATGCTCCCCCTGCGGGCGGCGAACGAACCGGACGCCGGCCAAATCTGCATCTCGGTGGGGCGTCTGCTCGAGCAGGGCCACTACACGCGGAAGAAGCTGAGCGAGGAGGGCTTCTCGCAGAAGTTCCTGAAGAACTATTTGGATTTCCTAGATTTCAATCACCTCTTTTTCACGCAGAACGACATCGCGCGGTTCGAGAATAAATACGCCGCCTCGCTGGCCGACGACATCCTGCTCGGCAAGCCCGATCCGGCGTATGAAATGTGGGACGTTTACACGAAGCGCGTCGAGGCGCGGCTGGCGAAGGTGAAGGAGTTGTTGAAGGAGGAATACACTTTTGCCAGCGACCGGAAGACGGAACTCAATCGCACGAAGCTGCCGTGGCCGAAGGATGACGCGGAGGCCGACCAACTCTGGCGCGACCGGATCGAGGGCGAACTTTTAGACCAAAAACTCGTCGAGAAACCGATCGAGCCGGGCGTGAAAGTGATCACGCGCCGCTACGACCAGGTGCAGCGGAACATCAAGGAGCAGACGAAGGATGACGTGCTGAAGACGTTCCTGACCGTGCTCGCGCAAAGCTACGATCCGCACTCGGAATATCTCGGCAAGAGCGACATGGAAAACTTCAGCATCAACATGCGGCTCTCGCTCGTGGGCGTCGGCGCGGTGCTGCAAAGCGATGAAGGCTACGCGAAGATCATGGACTTGGTCGCGGGTGGCCCGGCGCAGATGGACGGGCATTTGAAAGTCGGCGACAAGATTTCGGCGGTGGCGCAGGGGGAGAAGGATTTCGTGGATGTCGTCGGCCTCAAGCTCGACAAAATCGTGGAAATGATCCGGGGCG
>JANXWU010000215.1 GCA_025350985.1 Spartobacteria bacterium
CGACGGCGAGCGCGAGCAAGCCGTTCCCCTTCTCTGTCTCGACGGCTTTTTTCACCGGCGCATAGACATCCGGCTTTTTGTCCCAGCCGCGGCGGCCGCAGATGAAATGGCTGCCGTAGCTTTGTGCGTGGGTAGCGGCCAGCGGAGCCAGTGCCTCGCCAAATCCTGGGACGATGCCTTTCTTCTCAATCGCCACCGCCAGCGCGGCGCTGAGCGCATACGCCATCGCCAGCCTTTCACGGGCCTTCTCATTCGCCGCCGCGTTGCTTTTTCTCTGCTCATCTTCAGCCACCGATCGCGCACGGCCGGCGCTGAGGTTCAGCAGCTTTTGCTGGCCGGTTTTTTTCACCGCTTCGATTGCCGTTTTCCGATTGACCAGGCGGTGGACTTTCCCGGTTTTCTCATCGACCGCGACGAAAATTTCCACGTCGAGCTTTTCCGTCACGTCGCCATGCACCGGCTCTTTCGTTTCCTTGTCCCGGCCGACCACCACGCGGGCGGTGGCCACCGCGCCGATGATGCTGCCCCACGTCGGCGCTTTCTTCACGTCTTTCGCGAGGTCGTGGAATTCCACAACGGCATCCAGCGCCACGTATTCCGCCGAGAGACCCCTGCCGGTTTTGGTGCCCAGGATTTGCGCCGCCTCTTCGGCCTTTAGAATCGAGCAGCCCGCTTCTTTCGCTGCCACCAATTCCAGCGCCACATTCAGCTCCACTTTTTTCGCGAAGCATTTCGGGTTCAGGCAGGATTTTGTCTCTCCGGGCTGGCGGCCGGCGCGGCGTTTGCCCGTCGGCGCGGCGTGGTCAGGGTCGCGCTCGATGTTTGCCGAGTTCCAGGGGCAGTCGGTGCAGGCACCGCCCTCGACGCGCTCGCCGGCCTGCGTCTGCTCGGGGAAAAGCGTCGGCGCATCGAGCGGGAACGGCGCGGCGTCGAGCTTGCGGACGAAATGAGTTTGAATCCACTCGCGGGTTTGCTCGGCATTGAGCGGTTCGGATGGGTAGGAGCAATCAATCTCGACGTTGTTTTTTCGCGGATTCAAAACATGGTCGATCACCGTTTCGAGAATCGACGCCGGGCACACGGAAATCTCGCGCAGCACTCGGAACGAAAGCCGGTCCCGCTCATGGGCCTCTCGCGCCAGCGGCGGGAATTTATTCAAGGCGAGGCGGTGCTCCACATACCGCACCGGACGCCCGATCTTCAGCGCCAGCGTGCTGCGCGTGTGCCCCATTCCGAGCGCCATCCAAAACGCATCGCACTCTTCGAACACCGTGAGATCGTTGCGCTGCACGTTCTCGCTCAGCATCACTTCCAGTGTCGTCACATCGTCCAGCTCGCGGACGATGATCTGCACCTCCTCGATGGCCGGCAGCAGCTCCTTCGGCACGGTGGGATGTGGCCGCTCGTCCGACGCTCGCCACCGGCGCTCGCCGCACACGATTTCGTATCCACCCTCGGCGCGCGGTCGAACCACGATGGGCTGGATGATCCCATGCTTGCGTTCGTTCAGCGCCAGCTCATTCAGCTTTTCGTCATCAAAATGTTTGCGCGGATTCAGCGGCGACGGGTGCAGTAACGTGCGAGCGACGGTTTGAATGCCAGGCGCGGGCGCGATGGCGGATTCAAGCGGCTTCGCGGGCGGTGCCTTCAAGGCGAAAATCCTCCGCTCCATCGCCTCGCCGGCGGCGTCGAACTCGAACGAGCAGTCCTCGTTTTTGATTTCCGTTTCATCGGGAAACGCGCGCGCGACGGCGGCCATTTGTTGATCGGTGAGTTTTGTCCAGGGTGTCAGTTTCATTTTTGGTCCGGTTGTTTTTTTACTTTTAGTTTTCTCAGGAAGGAGCTTTGCAGGGTTTTTTTGCCGCCGTGCCGGTTGCGATTTCCAATCGCGGACGCGGCCATTTTTTCGCACGCGGCAGCCTTTTTTTTCCATCCTGCCGGCACCGGGCCGAGGGCCGCCTTGGAGCGAGCGTGAACCGTCGCGCCCTCCTCGCCGTAGAGCGCGCCGATGGCGCGGAACCCCATGTTGAAAACCAGCGGCGCGCGGACGTGCTTCGCGAAGATGTAGAGCCGCTTTTCGACCTCGATCGGATGCGGGCCGTTTTTGAAAATCCACTCGATGAACTGCGACTGGTATTGCACAAAATGCTCCAGTGCCGCGGCTTTGATTTTTTCCAGAAACGATTCGGGCAGCTCGCACCCCGTCGAATTCGCGACCAATTCCAGCGCGTCG
>JANXWU010000236.1 GCA_025350985.1 Spartobacteria bacterium
GGTCGAACTGCTGTTGCTGGGCGGCCTGGGGATGCTGATGATCTTCGGCTTTCCCTGGCAGGCGCCGGTTGCAGCCACCCTGGCCACATTGACGGCATTTGCCGTGGTCATCGCCGGCAACCTGGCGATGTGGCAGTACGTCGATGCGATCCTGCCGCTGGCTGGCCTGCTGTTCCTGGCGACGGCGCTGTATTCCTGGAACATGGCATATGGATATTTCGTCGAGTCGCGCGCCAAGCTGCAGATCACGCAGCGCTTCGGCCAGTACGTGCCGCCTGAACTGGTCAGCAAGATGGTGCAGGATCCCGGCAACTACAGCATGGAAAGCCGCAAGGCGGAACTGACGGTGTTAATGAATGGAGAGATAAGCTGGCGCGCGACAGCTAAGAAGCTGGGAGTCCGCTATTTGTTCTGGGGCGCGCGGGAGGCGGAGACTTACCCCGACTCGAAGAAGCCCTGGGCACAGGATTGCCTGGCCGTGGCGCGGGGCGGATGGGGGGACATTTACGATCTGCAAACGCCAACGACGGCCAGACTCTTCCGCGGCCCGCAAATTCAACTCTTGCCGGAAACGTCTGAGGCACAGCCTGAGTCGGTGCTCGAACCTAAGCCTAACAGTGCCTTGAAGCGGATGCCGCTACCAAAGCTTCCCAGTCACGACTAAGCCAGCCTAGGCAGGCTTGACTGGCGCGTCGTTTAACACCACCACGCCCTCCGCCACCACTTCGCCGCGCACCTGCGCCTCGACGCGAAATTGCCATAGCCCCCCCATTTCGCCAGAGTTGTCGGCGCTTAGGACTAACTCGTCACCGGGCCGCACGGCGCGGTGAAATTTCATCAACTTGATCGCCGAGAGCCGGAAGGAGCGGCCCGGCTGGCCAGCGGCAAGACCGGCGGTTTGCGCGAGCGCTTCGGTGAGGATGACGCCGGGCACGAGCGGATCGCCGGGGAAATGACCGCGGAAGAACGGCTCATCTTCGTGAAATGTTTTCGTGGCGGTCGCGCGTTCGCCCGGAGCGAGCGCGACGATTTTGTCCACAAAGATAAACGGCTCCCGATGGGGTAGTCCGCAGGCGATGGGATCAAGGCTTGGGCTTGGCATCGGGCGCGCCGTCAGGGCTGACGAAATAGGCGAAGCGCCAGCTCCCGTTCACCTGCCGGATTCCCGCGCGGTAGCCGGAGAAGTGATCCGGGTCGGCGGCGAACTGTGGGGGCGCAACCATGAAGTTCTCGTGCGGCACAAATTTTTCCCGGAGCACCAGTTCGAGTTCCTTCCAGATGTCGTTTTGATCCCAAAACTGGAACACCCCATCGCCTTCGCGGTCAGGGTTGATGGAGTAGCCAAAGTTCGTCGTCATCATCGTCGCGAGAGTGGCCAGGTCGCGAATTTTCACCGCCGTCCGCAACCGCCCGAGGAAACTTTGGAAGGAAACGTCGCCGCTTTGATCGGCCATGGCCGCCGGGTTCGGTTTTTTTGTCTTGCCGGACTTAGCCTTGTCGGGCGCGTCGGAGCCAAGGCAGCCACCACAGCAGAGCGCGACAAAAACCAGCAAGGCGTGGCGTAAAACCATGCGCTGAATCTCAACGGGAAAGTTTTTCAATCAAGCTCCGAATCGGGTGGACGACAAAAATGTGCAGGAGAAATCGGACCAGTCTTCCCCAAGGCCACGGAGGGCTGACGGTTTGAATGCGGCCGGCGCGGATGGCGGCAAACAAGGTGTCGATACTCAAGACGCCATCAATGCCGATCAGCGAGTAATGGTCGCCGAAAAAGTCGAGCCGATGCGTGTCGGAAGTCGCGAGCAAAGGCTTGCCATGCCGTTCGGCGAAGCGGCGAACGCCGTGGTTCAAGTTCCAGCCAGCGGCGTGAAAATGGCAGTACTCGATCGCGTCGAAACTCGCGAGGTGTTGTTCCAGCCGGTGCTTGCCGATGGAGCCGCCGAAGACATGAAAGGGATGCGGCGCGAAGGTCAGGAGTGAGTTTCCGCGCTTCTTTTTCAAGGCCGCAAGGTCACTAAAACTGCGCAGAGCCGCGGCCTCCGGCTCGGTGACATTGAGCAGAACCACGTCCGCGCCTTCGATCCGCAGCTCCGCCGCCGGGAGGAGCAGGATGCCCAATTCGAGTGCGCGCGAAAAGAGTTCCGGCTGGGTGAGGACGTGGTCATGGAGCGTGATGGCCAGCGCGTGAAAGCCGAGTTCGTGGGCGCGGTGGAGTAGCTCGAGCGCGGAGTGATCGACGATGTCTTCGGGATCCTCAGCGCTGTGCAAATGCAAGTCTGCCTTGATCCAGCGGCCCGCGAAAATACGCTCCTGGAGCGGGTTCGCGAGAGGCTCGACGGCATCTCGAAACTCGGTCGCAGTAGGCATGATGACACTTTAACGCTTCCGCAGATTTCCGATTGATTTTTCGTCGTGCGCTGTCATTTTCCCCCTTCTTCCGCCGCAGAGCTCGGGTGGTGAAATGGCAGACACGTACGTTTGTGGGGCGTATGCCGTAAGGCGTGGGGGTTCAAGTCCCCCCCCGAGCATTTCGGCTTCATGCGGTTTCCGAGTCGATAGCCGACGGTTTTGATCATGCCTGCAACGAGGGAATCTCGTCAGTTGGGCGGGCAAACCTCGCCGAAGAGCGAGGTTGCTTTACTCCAAAAGAGCCAACGACTCGTATCACCTTGAAACCGTGTGCTGAAGCCGGTTCCCGGACGTTTTAGAGCTAGAAAAGATGGCAGTCCCGCTAGGATTTGAACCTACTGATTTTCACAGTATAGCTTGACAATACTGCCAAAATACTGCCAACTTTGCGCGATGAAGACCGAATCCGTAGCAAAAGGCAGCAGGCGGAATACGTGGCCGCGCATCCGTAAAACCCTGCACAATAATGGCACGCTTGCCTGGCTCGTGGACGCTCGAATTGCGGGAAAGGGCGAACGGATTTTCTTCAAAACGAAAGGCGAGGCGGAAACCAAAGCGGAGCAGCTTCGAGCAGAACGCAAAAACAGTGGTGAGACTGCACTCGCGATGCCGGACAAGCTCCGTATCGAAGCGATGGAGTGCGGGCAACGTCTGGAAAGGGTCGGCGCGACGCTTACGGAGGCCGTGGACTACTTCATCCGGCACGCCAAGCCGACCGCAGGCGCGCAGACAATTAACGAAGTCGTGGCGGCATTTCTGCGCGCCAAGGAGCAAGCTGGGCGTCGCCCAGGGTATCTGAGCATTCAAAAGTACGTGCTCGGCCATTTCGCGAAAACTTTTGGCGAGCGCCCGATTCACAGTGTCGGGCATGATGAGATTTCGGATTGGATGCTAGCCCAGCCATGGGCACTTCGCACCCGCAGCAATTACCGGAGCGATCTGGCGAACCTTTTTAATTATGCGGTGAAACGAGGGAATTGCGCTTCGAATCCGATGGCCCGCATGGAGCGAATTACCCTTGATGATAAGCCGCCGGGCATCCTGACGATCAAGCAAACCGCAAGCCTGCTGACGGCGGCGGAGCAGATGGACGAAGGCCTGATGCTTCCCTACGTCGCGATTGGTCTGTTTGCGGGGCTGCGTGCCTCCGAACTGGCTGCGCTGGATTGGAAAGAGGTTTCGGTCACGGAGAAAACAATCGAGGTTTGCGCGCACAAGTCGAAAACTCGCGCTCGCCGCATTGTGACAATGAGCGACAATCTCGCGGCCTGGCTCACTCCCTACGCCCAGGAAGACGGCAAGATCGCCAACGTCCATTGTTTGGCGTTCAAATGGGAATTAGTGCGGCAGGCTTCGGGCATTGCATCGTGGCCAAAGAACGCGATGCGGCACAGCTTCGCCAGCTATCACGTTGCATTCCACAAAAACGCACCTCAAACGAGTTTGGAAATGGGGCATGACAACCCGAACCAACTCTTTGCCAACTATCGCGAATTGGTAAAACCGAAAGATGCCGCGCGTTACTGGCAAATCATGCCGGAACAGGGCGAAAAGATTGTGCGCATTGGGGCCGCGGCATGAATGGGCCGCAAACGCATTGACGTAATGGGATTAAATCATTAAGGTTTCTCTATGACAAAC
>JANXWU010000249.1 GCA_025350985.1 Spartobacteria bacterium
TCACCGTGTCTTGGGCATCCGTTTCTCCAATGGTGAAGGTCTGCGACCCGCTGGTGTTCCCCAGAACGATCGCGCTGGCGATGTTGGACGTATGCGTGTTGTTCCCTTGGAAGCTGAGCGCCGAATTGCCGTTCGCGTTGATCTGGAAAGCCGCGTAGCTCACCGTCGAGGCGTTGCTTTGTTTGATGGCCAGCGTGGTGCCGCTGGACATCGTCACGGCATTGCCCGCGATCAAGGCGGAGCCCCCGTTGGTGGTCCCGTCGCCCAGTTGCAGCACGCCGGAAGTGAAGGCAACCGTGCTAGTGCCCAGATTCTGCGTGCCGGTCAGGACCAGCGTGCCCCCGTTCAACTGGGTGCCGCCGCCAAAGGTGCTGGCAGTGGTGCCGGAGAGCGTTTCAATTCCTGTCGACGATTTAATGTAGCCTCCGGTGCCGTTAATCGTGCCACTGAAAGTGCCGTTGCTCGCGCTGTTGGTGTAGAGGACGTTGCTGGATTGGTTGATGGTGCCGCTGCCATTCAGGACGCCGAAGATTTCCCCGCCCCCGGTGTTGTTCAAGGTGCCGTTGACCGTCAGCGCCGTTGTGTTGACGGCGTTGTTCTGGGTGATGGTCACCGTGCTCCCGTTACTAATGGACAACAAGCTTACGGTGTTTCCGGTGGAGGCGATCGTCAGGGTGCCGCTGCCGTCCACGAGCAAGGTTCCCGCGCCCGTCACGCTGTTGGAGAAAGTCTGGGCAGCGGAGGAGTTGTATTCAAAGACGGAACTGGCGGCGATGGAGATGGTCCCGGCGTAGGTGCCGGAGCCGAGGGTGCCCGCGGAGCCGATTTTCAAGGTGCCGCCACTGACGGTGGTGTTGCCAGTGTAGGTGTTAAGGCCGGTGAGGATGTTGGTTCCCAGAAAATTGGTCAGCGCAATGGTCCCGGTGCCGCCGCCGATGGCTCCGTTGAAGGTGCCGCCCGAGCTAGCGCCTGTGCCCAAGGTGAGTGTCTGGGTGCCTGACGCGCCGCTTTTAATCGTGCCCGCAACCGTCCCGCCCTCGGGGCTGAAGGTGGTCGAGCCCGCAAGCGTGATGGGTCCGGTCAAAGTGTTCTGCAAACGGATGGCACCACGAGTTTCAGTGTTTCCGGTGCCGTTGACGCTGATGCTGGCGAATGTCTGGTTGCCATTCACATAGAGCGTGGAACCGCTGTCAATGACCAAGGCGGCACCGCTGGCGGTGATGGCGCCGGTCAGTTTGTCCTTGTTTGCGCCGGTATTGGCCAGCTCCAGCGTGCCGGTGAAGCTGCCGAGGCCGGTCATCGTGGTGCCAAGTGCCGTGGTGCCGGCAGCGAAGTTCAGTTTCACCAGACCTGTGCCGGTAATGGCATTGGCAATGGTGCTGGTGACGTTGGTCGTGGTGTTGATCTGCAAGGTGGAGCCGTTCCCGACCGTAATGGCATTCGAGCCAAGGGCGCTGCTGGCACCGTTGCTCGTTGCAACGATGGTGCCCGAGCTGGCGTTCAGGGTGATGCCGCCGGAGAGGGTGTTGCCCGTATTGGTCAAATTCAGGATGCCGGTGCCCGCCTTGGTGAAGCCCCCCCGTGCCCGCGAGAAGCGTCGCGATGGTGTCCGAGGCGTTATTGACGGTGATGGTGGGCGCGGTGCCGCCCAGGGTGATGGAAGTGCCGCCGGAAAGGACGATGGCCCCGGAGCCGGAGGCAAAGGTGAGGGTATTCCCGCTGACCGCGCCGCTGATCCCGATGGTGCCTGCGGCGAGGCCGGTGGCACCGTTGCCGAAGTTCAGGGCGTCGGCCGTGGTGGTGACGTAAGTGGCAGGCTCAAAACCTCCGCTTGCGGAGCCGCCCAATGGGTCTTGGTTCCAGAAAGCGCTTCCCGCCGAGGACCAAGTGCCGGTCGCCGTGCCGAAGCCAGCCGTGGTGGTGTTGTTGTCCCAGTAGATCGTGGCGGCTTGCACGGAAAGCGCGGCGACCAGCGCGGCACTGGAGCCGATGAGGAGGAGGGCGAATTTGCGGGCGAGCGAGGATTTCATGGGGGAAGGGAGGGTTTTCATGGCCGTGGAGAACTGGGGCGTGGGGGGGCGGAGGTTGGCTTTCAGGCTCGGGTTTCTGGGGCGGTTACTTTACTTGGTGGGGGAAATAGGCACGGGGACAAAACGGGTTTAGCTGACGATGGTGCCGGTGATGGCGCTCCAAGGGCCGGGGTCGCCTTTGCTGTTCACCCAGCGCGCGGCGTAGTAGGCGGTCTTGATGAACTGGTCGAATGCGTCGTCGCTGTTGGGGATGAAGTCGTGCATGGCGCTGGCTGGCTTTTTTTGCTGTTTTGCGCTGCTTCTAGGTCAAAAGCCGGTGTTTTGGAGTGTTTCCATCGCTTTACTGGTCAAAATGGTACAATTCGGACTTTCCCCCCTGCCACGCGGGAAAGAAGTCCCGCCGCGCGGGAAGGAAGTCCTGCCGTGCGGGAAGGAAGTCCTGCCGTGCGGGAAGGAAGTCCCGGCGTGCGGGAAAGAAATCCCGGCGTCCCTGATAGGAGTCCCGGCGTCCCTGATAGTAATCCCGGCGTCCCTGGAGCATGTCATGCACTTTGCGACGCCGGAGGCGTCACGGAAATTAGCCGGTGGTCGAGCGAGCCTGGCGAGCGAACACCACCGGATCCCCGACCCCGCAGTTCCGCGCCCCGGAGGGGGCGCGAGGAATCCTCCGGGAACTTCCGGCACCCCCTCCGGGGTGCGTTCCGTGTGCGCACGCGATCCGGTGGTGTTCGCTCGTGCCTCGCTCGACCACCGGCTAATTTCCTTTGTCCCTCCGGGACAGATGTGCCTGCCACCGCTCACGACATCCCAAAGTGCATGACACGCTCTAATAGGAATCCCGGCGGCGCTGATAGGAGTCCCGGCATCCCTGATAGGAATCCTGCCGTCCCTGATAGGAATCCCGGCGTCTCTGAAAGCAGTCCCGCCGTCCCTGATAGGGGTCCCGGCGTGCCCCAGTCGGGGCCGGTGTTGTCCCCCATCGCGTCCCCGGCGCGGAAGCAACTTTGTCCGGCTGGGAGGCAGTCTGGTCCATGACGGAAAAGGCCGTGTCCGCGCTGGAGGGAGTTTGGTCTGGCCCCAAGAGAGCGTGTCCGTGAGGGAGACAGTTTGATCCGTGACGGAGTGAGTTGCGAGAGGGTGAAAGGTGCTACCCGCCCGGAATACGGGCGCTCCCAGAACGGACAAGGCCGCGTCCGTGCCGGTCAAGACTCTTCCAGCGGTGCCACCAAAGGCGCGGCGCGAGGAGAAGGATGCGGAAAGCCGGCTGGTCTGGGCTTCGCCGGCCATGCTGCCCCGCTGCGGCGTCCGCGTGGTGGACGAACTGATCGGGCGAACCGACTACGATTTCTTTTCCAAGCAAAACAGCGACAACTTCGTGCGGGACGATCGAACGGTGGTGCGAACGGGCCAGCCGATCCTCCGGCGCGCGGAGATTTTCTACACGAAAAGCCGCACGCTGGAATGGACGGTGACCAGCAAATTCCCGGTGCGGGACCGGCAGGGGAAGGTGATCGGGGTGATCGGGATGGTGGAAAATTCGCCCCAGACCATGCCGACGGTGCTGCAAGACCCGAGCCTCTCGCGCGCCTTGGAACACATCCGCCAACGGCATCGGGCCTCGATCCCGAGCGAGGAGCTGGCCGCCGCGGCGGGACTTTCCCCCCGGCATCTCCTGCGGCGTTTCCGGGAGGAATTCGGATTGTCCCCCCAGGAGTTTGCGCACCGGGCGCGCCTGCACGCGGCCTGCGACGCCCTGCTGCACCGGGAGGCCACAGTGGCCAGCGTGGCGGCGGAGTTTGGCTTCTGCGACCAGAGCGCTTTCACGCGGCAGTTCCGCCAGGTCATCGGGCTGACGCCGATGGCCTATCAACGGGAATACGGGCAAAGACGGGAAGCCGAAAAGCGGGCCAAACCGGCGCCGCGCGTGGGAGGGATGACGAAAAGGGCGGGACGGGGACGGCGGTGAGGCCGAATTCAATTTGTAGGATCGCCGATTCAATTACGATTTGGGTTCGCCGTCCATCTTATCTCCCGCGGCGATTCGCGGGGCCACTTCCCGGGAAAGGGGACGCCTTTATCTTTGCGCGGAGGCGTCAGCCGGGCTGCGGCGCCCTCCGAGGGAAAACGGGCTGGCCGCCCTCTCCCGCCCCGTTCCACCTGATGAGCGGTTCCTTGAGGCTAGTTCCGGCCGCGCCCCTCGAGACTTCGCCGTTTGTCGGCGACGGCGGGCAGGCGGGCGATGATTTGCTCCAAGATCGCAGCGACCCAGTGGCTCTTCGAATCCGGCTCCCGCGCCTGCGCTGCCGTTCTTTCCAGCGCCGAAAGAAGCCGTGCCGTTTGCGTCAAGTCGGGCTGAATTTTGCGAGTTACCTTTTGCACACTGACTGGTTCGCGCTGAAAGCCTGATCCGGGGGTTCGGAAAATTGCGAGAGAGAGAAAGGTGGGGCACCCAGCGAAGTCAGTATCGGGCAGTCTCGCAGAGGAGTAAGCGGAAGGGTCACCTTGTTTACGGCCCCCACATCTCAGGATTCGGTGAGGCCGTCCCTGCATCTTTCCCCTAGGGGTGAAACAGGATGCGAGACGTTTCGAGAAATCGTAAGTGGATTGCCGACAGACATTAAAAACATCTCCTATGAACACCCTTACCCTCCCTGTTGAAACCACCATCTCCGATGAAAGTCTCATGCAACAAATCGCCCGGCGAAACACTGATGCGCTCGCGCAACTTTTCGATCGCTACGGTGCTTTGCTCAAAGGACTTGTCCTGCGGGTGGTCCACGACGACGCCGAGGCGGACGATCTTTTGCAGGAAATCTTCCTGCAAGTCTGGGATCAGGCCCAAAAATATCTGGAATCCAAAGGAAAGCCGTTGGGCTGGCTGGTCACTTTGTCGCGCCGCCGCGCCATCGACCGCCTGCGCAAGCGCGAAAGTTATGGCCGCGCGAAAGACCGCTTCGAAGCCGAGGCCGACCCGAATGCGCACTCCGTCGATGACGACATCAGCCTCTCGGATATGCGCCACTTTTTGCGGGCGCACATTTCCCACCTGCCGCCTGCTCAGCGGGAAGTGATCGAGCTGGCTTACTTCAAGGGCATGAGTCAGCGCGAGATCGCCTTGCACACGGAAACGCCACTGGGCACGGTCAAGACCCGTCTGGAACTTGGGTTGCGGAAACTATCCGAAGCCGTGCATCACTTGCGGGAGAAAATCTGAGGTCAATCAGTTAGCAACCGCTGCCTTCAGCACCGCCGCAGCACTGGCTGGCTTCTTCCGTCGTCGCCAGATTAGCCTGACCCTTGCTTTCCTTCGGATGCCGTCTTCGTCCGCTGCACTCGAAGGGCTTTGCCTCCTCAAGGGGCACCGCCGCCAGCGGCTCGATGAATTCAAAAAAGGCCGCATATGGCTCTTTCTTATATAGATTGAAGGTCTTGTCGCACACGGCATAGCGCTGGCCGCGTTCCATCGCATGGCCGTCGTCGTCGAGCACTTTCGCAAACGGACCTCGGTAAATCACTGCTTGATTCCGTTCCAGGCAGGCACCCTCTTTGCCTTTCCACGCTTCAACGGTCATGGAGCGAAACTCAAAACCTTCCACCGTCCGCCACGGAGTTTCGTCGAATTTCAAAATCCGCATTCCGTAAAAGCCGGCGTCGCCAAACGCCTTCACAAAACCCTCCTCGGTGAACGCGCCCGAGATGCAGCCGCTCCACAACTTCGGATCGTTCTGCAGGCGCTCGGGCACTTCCTCGTCGCTCACGATGTCGGAAATGACCGCGCGTCCGCCATGCCGGAGCACGCGAAACATTTCCTCGAAAAGCTGCCGCTTCGCGCGCGTCTCGACCAGATTCAGCACACAATTGGAAACCACCACGTCGATGGATTCACTCGCCACCAGCGGATGTCGCACCCGTATTTCCTGCGCCAGTTCGTCCGCCGCTAAAAAAGACGCCGCATCGGTGATCGGATGCCTCCTCAACTCAGCGTCCAGCCTTTCCAAATCGAGCGCCAAATCCTGAATGCGGCCTTTCCGAAATTCGACATTCGCGAACCCAATTCGTTCGGCGACAATGGGCGCATTGCGCCGCGCTACTTCAAGCATCTCGTCCGTCATGTCCACGCCGATGACCCGGCCCTCCGGACCGACCACCTGTGACGCAATGAAACAGATTTTCCCCGTGCCACTGCCCAAATCGAGCACGGTCTCGCCCTTCCGCACATGCGCGCTCGGGTCGCCACAGCCGTAGTCCCGCTCAATCACTTCCTGCGGCAGCGCCTTTAAGTATTCGGCCTGGTAGGACACCGGACAGCAAAGGCTCTCCTCGCGACTCTGCGCGCCCGCGGCATAACGTTCCCTGACGGCTGACTCGGCGATCTTCATTAAGGGGAAGCGGTCACGGAGTTTGGGATGGAATCGTTTTCAAAAGAGATTGCCAATGTTACTTCCTCGCACTTGGTAATTCAAACGATGAAGGACGCGACCACACTAAGTGGTTTCTTTCGGAGCTTGTCCGCACTGGCGATACCGCCTGCTCAACTGCTCCGGTGTTTCCCCCAACTCATAACGAAGCATCACCGACCACATCAATGCATAGGTCCTCAACACACCCCGCTGGCGGAACCGGCGCGCCGAAGTCGTGACCGTCGCCTTCGCCAACTTGAGACTTCCTGCCTTCCACAAAGCGCGGCACAGGATGAATTCCTCCATTAAGGCCACGTCCGGCACTCCCCCAATCCTCTCCAGCACTTCGCGCCGAATGAACATGGCCTGATCGCCAAGGATGCGCCCCGCTACTCTAAATCGCAGCCAGTTCTTTATTAGGCAGCCCCGCATCAGAATCGGCGGGTCGCGAAACTCCTTCCAAAAGCCCCCTGCGACAACTCCCTCCTCGCGGAATATCGCCAAAGCCGCGCGGCCCGCTTCCGCCGGTAGCCAGGTATCTGCGTGAACCAGCATTACCACATCGCCTCCCGCCAACTCCGCGCCCCGCCGCATTTGCCGCCCACGGCCCAAGGGCGCTGAGATGACCTTGCAACCCATCTCCGCGGCCAAGGCCGCCGTCCCATCGGAACTGCCGCCGTCCGATACAATGATTTCGCAAATCTCAGGAACGAGGCGGAGCCGGCGCACCGTCTCGCGGAGAATCGCCACCTCGTTCACCGTGGGAATGATCGCGGAGATCGTTTTCGGAAACGTCGTCATGTAACTCGCGAGCATTCGATGTGCGCACGCGCCGTCCAAGACGAAGAAAAGGAATCTTCAGTCTTAGAGCATCGAAAAAAGTACGCCGCTTCCGGAACGACTCTTGGATACCTTCCAAGCGTAAGTCCCGCGATTCGATGGAGAGGACGGTTGCCAGCCTTGTTCGAAGAACTAACGCCGTGTAACTCCCAGCTTACTTTCCGCGTGCGTTGGGTGCGGCGGCACCTTTCTTGCGTGCGGCCCAGCGTGCTTTCATCGCGGCAGCTAGCTTGGCCCGTCCCGCATCTGTCAGTCCGCTTTTTCTTTTTGAACCCGCAGTCTTGGCTTTTCCAGACTTGGGAGATGTCACTTCCTTTTTGACGGCGGATTGAGCCGATTGACCTTTGATCTTGGCCCAGCGCGCCTTTTGCGCTGCGGCAATTTTCGCCTTTCCCGCCGCCGACATTTTGCCTTTGCGCCGCGCCACGGTCGCGCCGGAATCGCTCTTTGCTGCCGCTGGCGCACGTCCCTTGGCCCATCGCGCCCGTTGCGCAGCGGCGATCTTGGCACGAGCGGCTGCCGACATGGTGCGCCGTCCGGCCTTCCGGGGTTTGGCGGCTGCCGACGGCGAAATGCTTCCAAACAGGGAGCTTAGTTTGGTTTGCAGAGAATGAATTTGCTTTCGTAGGGACAAAGCTTCTTCAAGTGTTGCAACGGGGTGGTCCCAAAAGGAATCGGATTTAGACATACCTACTGATAAGAGAACTTTAGTTAATGAGTCAAATGTAAAATGCTCATCAACTTCCACACTAACCCGCGTCAGGTTATGGAGCCGAAGCCGGTTGATCCAGCAGGGCCTTAGCTCCCTGGCAGACTGCACTTGGTTATCAGGATCCATTTATCCAAACCTTCGCACATTCCCTGCACATTCATGTTCATGCCTTTGAATACCTTCGTGTCACTGCCCGGCTTCGCTGCCGCTTTCTTCGGAGCAATCGATAGCACCACATTTCCCAGCCCCTGCTTTTCCTCCTTGATGTTCAGGTTCTGTTTGGGAAAAGAACATTGCACCAAGGACGAGTTCCCCTTCGCCGTCAGATAAACGTAATAGTTGTTTTCATCGGCGGGATCCTGCTGGAACCCGGCCACACTGCCACTAATGGTCAACCGTTTTCCTTTGTAGAGTTTGTCCGCGCGCGTCTTGTCGGCCGCGTAATCCTGAAGCAGAGTTTCCGCGGGCACAGGCACTCCGGAGTTCAAGCGCACCGTGGCCCCAAACTTGTCCTGCAACTGCCCTGCCAGTTCGCGGATGGCCACCGCTTCGTCCAGCTTGCCCTCAACCGTCAGACTCTTCTTCAACTCTGTTAGTTTAGGCAAGTGCGTTTGCAGAATTTGCGCGGAAAAGTCACGGATTTTTCCGTAAGTTTGCGCCTGCAACTCCCGCAAGGTTTTCGGCTCCGCAACGAACGATTGTTCCGTTAGCATCTGCTCCGATTTCAACCTGCTGATCTCGGAACGCACGGTCAGTGCGGATTCGAGGTCGGCCGCTTTTTGATAAGCGGTCAGCATTCCCGCCAACGACGTGGCGTACTTGGACAATATGTCCGACGTGAGCGCATTGATTTCCTGCTCGCACTTATCTGCCTCCGCCTGCCCCACCCCCGCCATTGGCACCGCCAAGGCTCGAAGCGGAAGCAGGGCTATGACGGCGAGACAAAACAGTTTGGACATGGAGGGGCGAGCTTACCCGGCTTGGATTGAAAATCCAGTCTTAGAACGAGTCAGAAACTTTAGTGCCGACGCAAGTCCTCGTTCTATCTCGATTGACTCCACGGCAACTTATCGAGGCCAGTGTCGTTTCAGCCCAGCCAGTGCGGGTTGTCCACCGTGCTGTCGAAACGATGACTCGTTTTGTAGAGTTCATATTTTCCCTCCTGCGCCAGCTTCTCCGTCTTGGCCAAAATCGCCGCCACCTCCTCTCCGTCCAATGCCCGGAAACCTCGCGCCGCCTCCAGGGCTTGCTGAAGTATCGGCATGGAATCACATCCCGTGATGACGACGCTCGTCGGCAAATTCATCGCGAAGTGCAAGCACTCGACCGGCGTGACCGCCTTGCTCTCCAGGATGATCTTGTCCCCCATCGACTTCATTCCGAGCACGCCAATTTCCTCCTTTACCAGCACCGGGAGCACCTTGCGCGTGAAGCTGTTAAAGTGCGCATCCATCACGTTCAGCGGCATCTGCACCGTGTCGAAGCGAAAGGCGTGCGCAGCCGCCGTCTCCAGCATCTTGAGGTGGATGTCCGGACTCTTATGACCGGTGAATCCAATGTAGCGCAACTTACCGGCCTTCTTTGCTTCGAGCATCGCCTCCATCGCTCCGCCTTCGGCAAAAATGCGCGCCGGATCGTCCATGCGGATCACTTCATGGAACTGCATCAGGTCCACATGATCCACCTTCAAGCGGGTCAATGACTCGTCGATTTGCTCCCTCGCCGTTTTCTTATTCCGTCCATCAATCTTGGTCATCAAGAATGCCCGTTCGCGGTAGCCATCCTGCAACGCCTTGCCCATCCGCAGTT
>JANXWU010000254.1 GCA_025350985.1 Spartobacteria bacterium
AGCCGCAATGGAAAAAACTGACGTGGTGGAAATCAAAGGGCCGGGCACCGATTTGCGCTTTAGCATCAAGGGCATTCCGGCGATCGTTTGCGGCGGCGATTACAACATTCCTGACGGCGAAGTTTTCACCGCGCCGGTGCGCGACTCGGTGCAGGGCCACATCACGTTCAACGCGCCGTCGATTTACCTCGGCACGCTTTTCGACGGTGTGCGTCTGGAGTTTAAGGACGGAAAAATCATCAAAGCGACTGCGAACAACACTAAACGGCTCAACGAAATTCTCGACTCGGACGCCGGCGCACGGTTCATCGGCGAATTCGCCATCGCCTTTCACCCGCACATTCTGGAGCCGATGCGCGACATTTTATTCGACGAAAAAATCAGCGGCTCGTTTCACTTCACGCCGGGTCAGGCTTACGGCATTGCCGACAATGGCAATCGGTCGCAAGTGCATTGGGATTTGGTAAACATCCAACGCAAGGACTACGGCGGCGGGCTGATTATCTTCGACGGCAAAGTCATTCGCGAAGATGGTTTGTTCGTGCCAAAGGCGCTCCAAGCCTTGAATCCGGACCGTCTCGCTTGAGATATGTTTCGCTGGTTTGGACCCTCGTCATCGGCGATTTGCGCACTGGCTCTCGCGGTGAGTCTGACTGCGTGTGCCAGGAAATCGCAGGACGCAGTGGTGACCGGAAAAGAGTACGTCCCGGCGCAAACCGGCACGACCGCGATCGCCGACAATCAGCTCGATCACGAGCAATGGATCGTCGAGGTCGAAATGGCCAACCGCCTGAAGGGAAGTGTGCCGGTCGAGCACGCGCGGTGGGAGTCGTTGAAAATGGGGGACAAGGTGAAGGTGAGTTATTCGCAAGGAAAATACACCGGCACTATTTGGGGGATTGAGATCCAGTGAGCGGGGCGACTGGCGTCAGGTCGTGCAATTTTCCACCACCCAGTTCAGATAGGGATCGAAGCCGCAGGCCACCGGCAGCGCGACGATTTCCGGAACTTGATACGGATGCAGCGCGCGCAACCGCTGCTCGAATTGTTGGTAGCGGCCGTGCGTCGTTTTGAAAATGACCAGCACCTCCGCGCTCGTTTCGACTTTGCCTTGCCAGCGATAAATCGACTCGATCTGCGGAACGAGGTTGGCGCACGCGGCAAGCTTTTCCTCAACGAGCGCGCGAGCGGCTTGCCGCGCCGTTTCCGCGTCGGCGAAGGTGCTGAGGACGATGAGAACTTCCTCGGACATCGGAATGCAAATACGACGCCCGCTACCACGCAAACTTCCCCTCGCACAAAATCTCCGCGAGCGGCCTGCGGTCGCTGGGCGCTTCTTTTGCCTGCATCTCCGGCGGCAGTGTTTCCTTCGGTGCGGGCAGGCCGATTGCTGCCATCGCCTCGACACGATAGCCCGCGGGGATGTCGAGCGCGGTTTTCGCGCGGTCGTAATCAAACCCCTGCATCCCGTGGACGACGTAGCCTTTCAACTCGCCCTGCAATGCGAGGCTCACCCATGCTGCGCCGCAGTCGAAGGAATGCGTCGGCGCGGGTTTGCCGTTGTGCTCGAAGGTTTCGCGCGACACGAAGAGCACCAGCGCGGCGGCGTTTTTCGTCCACGCTTGATTGAACTCGACCATGAGGTCGAAAAGCAGCGGCCACTGCGGCGTGTCGCGGCGCGCGTAAAGCATGCGCCACGGTTGGCTGTTGTAGCTTGAGGGTGCCCAGCGCGCGGCCTCGAAAAGCACGCGGAGGTCGCCGTCGGTAATCGCCCCGCCAGACATCGCGCGTGGCGACCAGCGGTCGAGGAAAAGTTTGTCGATGGGATGGGTCGCGGTGCGGACGGAGCTTCCTTTGATCATGAGGTGGGTGTTTTGGAAACAATGAGGCGAGTGATCTCCAAAGCCAAGCCGGATGCGTTTGACGGGTTAAGGCACAGCCAGATTTTCTGCGCATCCACCTGCGGAACCAGCTTGACGATTTCCGATCGCAATCTCACGAGTGTTTCCGAATATTCGCGAGTAAATTTCTTCCCAGTGACCAGTGAGCGGAATTCCCGGTTCGGTTTAACTGCCGCCGACAGGTTGAAACTGACAGCGGAGCCAGCAGGCAGGGCAAAAGGGTCAGTCTCGCCATTTCACAACCATGCTTTGTGGTTTCATCGGTCGATTTGATGATTCACGCCGGAGTTCAAGGCCATTAAATAAGTTGCCGCCGTGGTCTTCCCCCGAAGCCCACGGCGGCGTTCTCATCTGCCAGCGCCACCCGCCGATCCCCCGAGCGGCGTGTTGCGGGGCGTTCCAACGAGAGCTTTCGAAATTCCGGGAAGTGGCGGACCTTTATCCTTGCGTGGATGAGGCAGCCCGGCGGCGGCGCACCCTTTGGAAGCCGGCCAGCACGCCAAATCCGCCCAGCAGCATCGCCCAGGTCTGCGGCTCGGGGATGGCGTAGAGCGCCACATCGTTGCCGCCGCTGAAGGTGCCGCCCACCGAATCCGCCGTGTAGCTGACCGCGAACCAGTCGCTGCCGATTTGGATCGTCGGGATGCTGGCCCCGTCGCCAGTGGTAAAGCCGGGTGCCACGCCAAATTGCGCGTTGGCAAACGTGCCCGTCACCGCGCCACCGCCGTCCCCGTGGATGATCAGGAAGAACTTGTCGTGCCCGGTGCCGTTGCCCAGAGGGGTGCTGTTGGCCGAGTTGAGCGACACGCTGTAGCCACTGATCTCCAACCCTTCCAGACGGGCGTTGGTGATGTTCACCGTGCCGTTGGTGCCGGCGTTGACCTGGTCGTAGCCGCTGCCCGCCGTCGTGCTACCGAGGCGGATGCCCAAGTGAGCGTGGGTCGCGTCTCCCGAGCTGCCCGCAGCGGGGTCGCTCCCTGCCAGGCTCAGGTTACCCGTGTTCAGGATGCCGGTCGCGGTCGCGCCACTGCTGCCGGGGGCCAGCGTGCCGCCGGGTTGCACGGTCACCCCACCGCTCACCGTGCCAGCGCTCGTGCCCAAGCCGCCGCTCAACGTGCCGAGGTTATTGACGTTCACATTGCCCGTCGTCGTGCCGTGGCTGGTCAGGGTCTGGCTCGCCGCCACGTTGAACGCGCTCAACGCGCTCACGTCAAAGGTGCCCGTGCCCGCCACGTTAATGTTCGTGCTGCCGCTGATCGATCCGCCGACCGCCACTTTCAGCGTGCCGGTATTGATATTCGTATCGCCGGTGTAGGTGTTCGCACCGGCGAGGACCATCGTGCCGGCTCCGCTCTTGGTCAGCGAGCTGGCTTGGGCGGCATTGGTGGCGTCTGACCCGTCTTGCAGCACTGCGGAAACGGTGAGATCTACCGCAGCCCCGGTCACGCCCACATTGAACGTCGCGCCCGTGGCGGAGCCCGCCCCCAGGTTGATCATGTTGTTTGTTCCGGTTCCAGCCGAAATCGTGGAAGCCACCGAGCCGCCGACGGTGACCGTCCCGGACAGTGCCCAGGATGGAAATTGAGGATTAACGCCCCCGGTCGTCGTCAGCGTGCCGCCATTGAGCGTCAACGGGCCAAGCGTGTTGAAGGAGCTTCCGCCCGTGGTCATGGTGCCACCGGCATTGATGACAATCGGAATCACTTGGTTGACGGTGGCGTTCCCCCATGTGTCGTTGCGGCTCATGGTCAGCGTGCCGCTATTATTGATGGTTACCGTATTGCTGGCATTGTTGGCGATCACGCCCGCGCCGGAGATGATCAGGTTGCCCGCATTAATGGTCGTCGGGCCGGTATAGGTGTTCGCACCGGTGAGGGTCAAGCTGGTGCTGCCGCCTATCACCAGGGCGATATTGTCGCTGCCGGCGGCCAAGCCGGTGGTCGCGGCGGCGGTATTCACGCCGATCACACCGCTGAAGGTGGCGGGACTGCTGGCGTTGATGGTCAGGGTGGATTGCGTCCCGCTTGTCGTATTGGTGACAAAGCTGCCGAGCCCGCCGCCGCCTGCCGTCCGGCTCAAGCCTGCGAGGGTTTGGTTCTGACCGTTGAGGTCGAAGACGGCGGCATTACCGCCCACGAAACTGCTGTCTTCCAGCGTTAAGACGGTCCCGCTGGGGAGCGAGCCCCCATTGAGCTGGAGAGAGGAGTTTGCGCTGCCGTCAGTGCGCACCAGCGTGTTGCCGGTGAAGGTGCTCGCGGAGCCGCCGAGCACCCAATACTGGTTGTGCTGTGGAGTGGCACCGCCGGCCTCAAAGGTCAGGTTGCCCGTGCCACCGATGGGGTTGCTGAAATTCGTCGTGCCACCGCTGCTGTAGCCGCGAATCTTCGCGTCGCCGGCCAGCGTGATGGTGCCGGATAACGTGGCCGTTTGGTTGTCGTTGTGGAAGACCATCGTGGCGTTGCCTAAGCCGTAGTTGGTGCTAGTCGGATTGCCGCCGCCGCCGAGGGTGAAGTTATTCGCGATCGTGCCGCTCACCTCGTCCACCAGCAACTGGCTGTTCGCACCGGTGATCGTGACCGCGCCGGAACCGAGGGCGGCGGCATTCGTGATACTTAGCCGCCCCTGCTCAATCACCGTGCCGCCGGAGTAGTTATTCGCGCCG
>JANXWU010000268.1 GCA_025350985.1 Spartobacteria bacterium
TCAAAGGGGTCGTCGGGCCGATTGATGTCGCGGGCGGTCATTACAACAACCCGGCCATGGTCGGTTGGGAAAACAATCCGGCGGTGAAGGATGAGAAAAAACTGGCAGCCATTTTGACTTACGTCCGTTCCGCTTGGGGCAATACCGGGAGCCCTATCACCGCCGAACAAATCGCGACGGCGAAAAAAGAATTCGCCAGTCAAAAACCGCAGTATCAGATTACGGATGTGACCGCGGTTCCTGCCGACGCGGAAGTCTCCGGCGGAGCAGGGGATGCCGCGCCCGCAAAAGCTCCATGACGAATCGAAGCACTCGCGCTATTTTTTCCAATTCTCCAAAAACCATGAACACGACCAAATCCCTCACCCTCGGCGCGGCGATGCTCGCGCTGCTCACCGGCGGCCTCCGCGCGGATGTCACCGGCAAAATCACGCTCAAAGGCACGCCTGCGAACGCCGACAAGCCGATCAAGGCGACCGATCCAAAATGCAAACACGACAAGCCGGATTTCAAGACGGAGAATTGGAAAACTGGCGCGGCGGGTGAACTGGCTGAAGTCGTCGTGTGGATCGAAGGCGGCACCGCCGCACCGGCGGCAACGATGCCGGTGATCGATCAAGTCGGCTGCCAATACGTGCCGCACGTCACCGCCATCTCGAAAGGCACGACGGTGACCATTCAGAACACGGACGTGACGCTGCACAACGTCCACGGTGTCGAATGGCACGGCAAGGGAGCGCCGACGCAGTTGTTCAACTTCGCGCAAATCCACATGTCCGGCCCGCCGTCGGCGAAGAATCAGAAGTTCGACAAACCGGCGGTCATCAAGCTCGTGTGCGACGTGCATCCGTGGATGAACGCGTGGCTCGTCGTGCTCGATTCGCCGTGGTTTGGCGTGAGCGCCGAGGATGGCACCGTGAAAATCGCGGGTGTTGCCGACGGCGAATACACCGTCAAAGCCTGGCACAGCCAGTTCGCGACACCTCTGGAACAGAAGGTGAAAGTCGCCGGCGGTGCGGCCACCGTGAACTTTGAGTTTGACGCAGCCAACGTCGGGAAATAAACGCGACGGGCAGGACGCTTGCCGCCGCGACTTTCATAATAGCGTCTCCAAACTTGATCCTCGCTCCACTCTTTTAATCCCATGTCCACCGCCGCCCTCGCATCCGACCACGGCCACGCCCACGAGCACGAGCATCATCACGAAGAGCTGAGCTTTTTGCGCAAGTGGGTGTTTTCCACCGACCACAAAATGATCGGCATCCAGTACGGGGTGATGGGACTCGCGTTCCTGTTCTTCGGCTTTTGCCTGATGATGCTGATGCGCTGGAGCATCGCCTATCCCGACAAGCCCATGACTTTTCTTGGGCTCGACAAGATTTTGTCGAAGTCGTGGCTGTTCGGTGAAGCGTACTCGGGCGGGATGATGTCGCCCGAGCTTTACAACACCTTTGGCGCGATGCACGGCACGATCATGGTGTTCCTCGGCATCGTGCCGGTGGCGTTCGCGGCGTTTGGAAATTACGTCGTGCCGCTGCAAATCGGCGCGCCGGACATGACTTTCCCGCGCATCAACATGGCGAGTTTCTGGGCGTTTTTCATCGGCGGCGTCATCATGGTCGCGAGCTTTTTCGTGCCGGGTGGCGCGGCGAAAAGCGGCTGGACGAGCTATTCGCCGCTCGCGAACATTGCCGACAGCGGCCCGGCTTTTCACCATATCTGGAACGGCCAGACGATGTGGATTCTCGGCATGGTGTTCCTCATCACGTCGTCGCTGCTTGGCTCGGTTAATTTCATCACCACGATCATCCAACTCCGCGCGCCCGGCATGACGTGGATGCGGATGCCGTTCTTTTGCTGGGCACAGTTGATCACGGCGTTTCTGTTGTTGCTCGCGTTCCCGCCGCTCGAAGCCGCGTCCGTGATGCAGTTGATGGACCGCGTTTTCGGCACCTGTTTCTTCATGCCGGACGGTCTCTACGTCGGAGGTACGACGCTAAATCTCAGCGGCGGCGGCAGTCCGATTTTGTGGCAGCACTTGTTCTGGTTCCTCGCGCATCCCGAAGTTTACGTGCTCATTTTACCCGGCATCGGCATCATTGCCGAAGTCATCGCGAACAACACGCGCAAGCCGCTCTGGGGCTACAAGGCGATGGTTTACGCGCTTTTCACGCTCGCGTTTCTGTCCTTCGTGGTGTGGGCGCATCACATGTACATGACTGGCATGGGCGCGAAAGTGAGCGCGTTTTTCCAGACGACCACGATCACGATTTCCATCCCGTCGGTGATTCTGCTGACGGCGTTGTTGATCTCGCTTTGGGGTGCCTCGATTCGCTTCACCGTGCCGATGCTTTTCGCGACGGCGTTCCTGCCGCAGTTCGGAATCGGCGGACTCACCGGCATTCCGCTCGCCTTTAACGCCGTCGATCTTTACCTGCACGACAGCTATTACATCATCGCGCATTTCCATTACGTCGTCGCGCCGGGCACCATCTTCGCCATCTTCGCGGGCGTTTATTATTGGTTTCCAAAATGCACCGGCCGCCAGCTCAACCAGTTTCTCGGCTGGGTGCATTTCCTCGGCACAATCGTTTTCATCAACCTCGTTTTCATGCCGATGTTCCTGCAAGGCATGATGGGCATGCATCGCCGCTGGTTCGACGGCGGCGCGAACTGGGATCTCTCAAAGCA
>JANXWU010000290.1 GCA_025350985.1 Spartobacteria bacterium
GCCGGAGCCCGAGAGTTGCCATCTCATCGAACTGAAATCGCCGATCCTCACCAACGAGGAATTGGCGAAGCTGAAACACGTTGCGGAAGGCGAGTTCAAATCGGTCACGATTCCGATTTTGTTCAAAGTAGGACAAGCCTCCGGCTTGTCGAAGGAAGAGGTCGCAACCGGGACGGTTGCGCTACCATCCGCGATGGAAAAAGCGCTGGAGGAAATCTTCGCGCAAGCCAGCCGCAGCGTCGCCGCTGGCGTCAACATTCTCATCCTCAGCGACCGCGGCGTGAACAAGGAAAACGCCGCTATCCCCGCTCTGCTGGCCGTTTCCGGGCTGCATCACCATCTCATTCGCGAAGGCAAACGCACGCGCGTCGGCATCGTCCTCGAGTCAGGCGAACCGCGCGAGGTGCATCACTTTTCGACGCTCATCGGCTACGGCTGCGGCGCGATCAATCCGTATCTCGCCTTCGAGACGCTCGACGACATGATCCGCCAGGGTTTGCTCGTGAACACGGATCACAAAACCGCGTGCAAAAACTTTGTGAAAGCCGCGACGAAAGGCGTCGTCAAGGTCGCTTCGAAGATCGGCATCTCGACGATCCAGAGCTATCGCGGCGCGCAGATTTTCGAGTGCGTCGGTTTGAACCAGGCCGTTGTCACCAAGTATTTCACGGGCACGGCGACGCGCATCGAAGGCGCGGATCTTTCGCTCATCGCGCAGGAAGTTTTGAATCGGCATCACCACGCGTTTCCGGATCGTCAGGTCAACGGCCAGACGCTCGACGTCGGCGGCGAATACCAGTGGCGCAAGGAAGGCGAGGCGCACCTGTTCAGCCCGCAAGTCATTCACACGCTGCAAAAGGCGGTGCGCGCCGGCAGCTTCGACCTTTTCCAGCAATACTCCGCGCTCGTGAACGAGCAGGGTAAAAAGCATTTCACCCTGCGCGGTTTGCTCGATTTCAAAACGAGCGCGCCGGTTCCGATTGAAGAAGTCGAACCGGTCGAAGCGATTCTGAAACGCTTCAAAACTGGAGCGATGAGCTACGGTTCGATCTCGAGCGAATCGCATGAAGCGCTGGCCATCGCGATGAACCGCATCGGCGGAAAATCAAACACCGGCGAGGGCGGCGAAGACCCCGAGCGTTACACTTGGACGAACGAGCGCGGCGACTCGAAAAACTCGGCGATCAAGCAAGTCGCGAGCGGAAGATTCGGCGTCACGAGTTTGTATTTGTCGAAGGCGAACGAGTTGCAAATCAAGATGGCGCAAGGCGCGAAGCCCGGCGAAGGCGGACAGCTTCCCGGCGCGAAGGTTTATCCGTGGATCGCGAAAGTGCGCCACTCGACGCCGGGCGTCGGCCTCATCTCGCCGCCGCCGCACCACGACATTTACTCGATCGAAGACCTCGCAGAGTTGATCCACGATTTGAAAAACGCGAACCGCGCCGCACGCATCAGCGTGAAGCTCGTAAGCGAAGTCGGCGTCGGCACGATTGCCGCGGGCGTCGCGAAAGCACACGCCGATGTCGTGCTCATCTCCGGCTTCGACGGCGGCACCGGCGCGTCGCCGCAGACTTCGATCAAGCACGCGGGTTTGCCGTGGGAACTCGGCCTCGCCGAAACGCATCAAACCTTGGTGCTGAACAATCTGCGCTCGCGCATCGCAGTCGAGACGGACGGCCAGTTGAAAACCGGTCGTGACGTCGTGATCGCCGCGCTGCTCGGCGCGGAGGAATTCGGTTTCGCGACCGCGCCGCTCGTGACGCTCGGCTGCATCATGATGCGCGTCTGTCATCTCAACACCTGCCCCGTCGGTGTCGCGACGCAAGACCCACAGCTTCGCAAAAACTTCACCGGCGACCCGGAGCACACGGTCAATTTCATGAAGTTCATCGCGCAGGAAGTTCGCGAGTTGATGGCGCAACTCGGTTTCCGCACGATCAACGAAATGGTCGGTCGCACCGACGCGCTCGAACCGAAAAAGGCGGTCGAGCATTGGAAGGCGAAAGGTCTCGATTTCTCGAAGATTCTCTACAGCCCGCCGGTCGGCCCCGAGGTCGGTCGCTACTGCCAAATTGGACAGGATCACGGCCTTGAGAAGTCGCTCGACCTCACGACGCTGCTCGACCTTTGCCAACCCGCCATCGAGCGCGGCGAAAAAGTCGAGGCCACGCTGCCGATCAAAAACACGAACCGCGTTGTCGGCACGATTCTCGGCAACGAAATCACCAAGCGCCACTGGCAGGGCTTGCCCGAAGACACAGTGCATCTTCATTTCCACGGCAGCGCGGGACAGAGCTTGGGCGCATTTGTTCCAAAAGGCGTGACGATCGAACTCGAAGGCGACGCGAACGATTACGTCGGCAAGGGACTGAGCGGCGGCAAGATCATCATCTACCCGCCCGCCGGCTCGACGTTTGTCGCCGAGGACAACATCATCATCGGCAACGTCGCGCTTTACGGCGCGACCGCGGGCGAGGTGTTCATCCGCGGCATGGCAGGCGAGCGTTTTGCCGTCCGCAACTCCGGCGTGAACGCGGTCGTCGAAGCCGTGGGCGATCACGGTTGCGAATACATGACCGGCGGCAAAGTCGTCGTGCTCGGTAAGACCGGGCGCAACTTCGCGGCGGGCATGTCGGGCGGCGTCGCCTACATCCTCGACGAAGCCGGCGACTTCGCGACGCGCTGCA
>JANXWU010000291.1 GCA_025350985.1 Spartobacteria bacterium
ACATTTGATCGAATCATCCGCACATGCTCAGCGATTTGGACATTTGCTTCGCGTCGGCTTTCTTCTTTCGTAACTTATTGCATTGACGGCTATTTACCCTTCCTCACCGCTGTTTACCCTTTGGACATCTGTTCGTTCGACTGCAGACGTGATTCTTCGACTCCGCTACGCTCCGCTCAGAATCACACGCGGTTTGACGAACCTTTTTCCAACACGCCATCCGATCTTTTCCACGGCAGCCCCGCTCTCACCCGGCCGATAGTTTCACGATCCCTTCGCGCAGTTGGTCCGTCCATTTGGAAAGGTAGGAGAGACTTTGGCCAAGGGGCGCGAGGCGTTCGGCCACGGCTGATTTGTTTTCCTCCCACCCGGCGTCCAGGGCGCGCAATTCGTCCAGCAGTTGCCTCTGGCGCTCGGTGAGAATCGCCAGCAGATCGCGCACGTTTTCCAGCAGCGAAAGCTTTTCGGATTCGAGCAGGGCGCGCGTGAGAGGAGAAGCCGCCTGCGTCTGCTTGCTCAAAAAAACATCGAGGCGCTGGCGCAACTCCCCGGTTTGCATGAACAACGCGGCGACGGCAACGGGAACGGGGCGCGCCTCCGCGGACGCATCCGGGCATTCCAGTTCCAACAGGTGCCGCAGCCGCGTCCGCGGGTCGCGCAGCGTCTGGTAGGCGGTATTGAGCGCGGTAAAATCGACCTCGGCATTTGGCGCGACGTCGGGATGATGCACTGCCGTGAGCGCGTGGAATTTTTCCTTCAACGCCTCGGCGTCCAGCCACGGACGGCGCCGCTCATCGAAAATCGCGAAATAATCGTTCATGGATTTTTACCGCAGTGGCGGAAACGCAGACTTTTTTTGATCGACAGATTTCGCAGATTTTCGCGGATGAACTGAAGCAAATCTGCGCTCATCCGCGAAATCCGCGGACGGGTTTTCTCCGCGCCTCTGCGCCTCTGCGGTTCATTTTTACGCCGAAAAACTCTCGCCGCACGAGCACGTGGCCGCCGCGTTCGGGTTCGTCACTTTGAATCCGCCCTTCTGCAAATCGTCGCTGTAGTCCAGTTCCGAACCGCTGACGAAAAGCGCACTTTTCGGATCGACCACCACGCGCACCGCCTGCGACTCGACCAGGATGTCCCGGTTCGCCGGACCATCGACCAGATCCATTTTATACTGCAAGCCCGAGCAGCCCCCGCCGATGACCGCCACCCGCAACGCGCCTTGCGGACGCCCCTGTTTTTCCAACAGCGCCGAAAGTTTGCGCGAAGCAGCCGTGGTGACTTTCACCAGCTTTTCGTTGCCGATTTTGTAATTGATCGCGCCGGATTGCGGAGTCATTGCTGGAAGTCAGGTAAGTTGCGACAGCGCCGATTGAAAATGCGCGTCGATTTCTTTTTGCGAGGAGACGCGGCCTTGCACGCACCAAAAACGGAGCACATCGGGACAAACATCGTAGCCGTTCGGCCACGTCAAAATTTCGTGATCCATGAAGGCTTGGGCAAAAAATGTTTCGTCCCGCAAGGGTTCGAGCACCGGGCCGGTGCGCTCGAAAAACGGGCTGTTGTGAAAATTGAGTTCGCTCGTCAATCCGTCGTCGAAGGTGAATGTAATTCGGAAATCACCATTGTAACGAACCGCTTTGAGTTTTGGCGGATGCATCAGGAAAGCGGTTCGATTCTATTAAGGGGTCGGCCTTGTTCGCGAAGTTGCCAGTCGGTTTCCAATTCCGCGCGGTGAAACTGCGCCCATTCGCGCACCAAACTTGCCGCGCGTGACGAAAGAGAGCCGTTCAAAATCTCTCCTGTCGCGATCAGAATTTGCGCTTCGTCATCGCCATATGCGGCGTGAAAATGCGGGGGCAGATGATCGTCAAAGTTCATCGTGATTCGGATTCCGTAAAAGCGGCTGATTTCCCGCATGGTTAATTTTCAGATTTTTGCGCCCGGATCAAATTGCTACCGCTTCTTTTTCCACTTCAACATTTTCACTGCCGATGCTCTCCCCCGCGATCGCGTCGAGGTCGCCGAGCGTGGAGACTTGCGAGAATTTTTCGCGCAGCCGCTTCGCGTCCGGCAGGCCGCGCGAGTAGGCCATCAGGCGCGCGCGCAACGAGTGCATCGTCGGGGATTCCGCGCCGCTGCGTTCGACGGCGAGCCGCGCGTGGCGGCGGATGAACGCCCATTTTTCCGCCAGCGGCGGCGGTGGCAACAGCTCCCCGGTGGCGAGAAAATGTTTGATCTCGCGGAAAATCCACGGGCTGCTCATCGCCCCGCGACCGAGCATCACGCCGGCGATGCGCGTCGTGTCGCGGCGGTGTTTTACGTCGGCGGCTGATGTGAGGTCGCCGTTGCCGATGACGGGGATTTTCACCGCCTGCGCGACTTCCGCGATCACGTCCCAATCGGCTGCGCCGCTGTAGCCCTGCTCCTTCGTGCGGCCATGCACGGCGACGGCGCGGATGCCCGCGTCCTCAAGAATTTTCGCCGTCGTCGTCGCGTTGATCGAGTCGCCGTCCCAGCCGATGCGGATTTTTGCGGTGACAGGAAAAGGCGCGACGGCTTCGACGACACCGCGCGCGACTTTTTCCAAAAGCGGACAGTCACGCAACAGCGCCGAGCCGCCGTTTTTCGAGACGACTTTGTTGACCGGACAGCCGAAATTCAGATCGATAAAATCCGGGCGTTTCCAGTCGATAACCATGCGCGCCGCCTCGCCCATGTGCGCTGGGTCGCCGCCGAAAAGCTGCACCCCGACCGGTCGCTCCGCTTCGTCGAAGTCGAGATAGTGCAGGGTCCGTTCGTTGCGGCGGAAGATGCCCTCGGCTGAGACAAATTCGGTGGTGACAACATCGGCGCCGAGTTCCTTGCAGAGCCCGCGAAAAATCCGGTCGGTGACGCCCGCCATCGGCGCGAGGAAGATCGGAAATTTGTTTTGGAACCACGGCAACATGCGGCGGCAAGCTACCGCACCCGGCGCGTGACGCAAAGGAGGTTGGCCGCGGATTATCGCGGCGGGATCACCGGCGAAGGCACTTCCTTGTAACCGGGCGGCACGGCAAAAATGGCGGCATCCACCGGCTCTTCGGTCACGGAAACAACGGTCGTGGTGAAACTCTTTTTTCCGCCGACCGCCATTTCGGTCTTCACCGGCAGCCCTGGAAAGGTCGCGGGGTCGGGCAGGTAGTCGCTCGCCAGCGCCGCCGCGCCGGTCTGCATTTTTTTCATGATCGCAAGGATCGACGGGGCGTTCGGAAAGTCTTTGGCGATCCAGTACGTGAGCTTCATCTCGCCGAATTCCCAGACGAATTGCTCCGTGTCGCGTCCATCGACTTTCTCCTTTTTCCCAGTCGCCACAAGTTGCGGTCGCGGCCCGCTTCCTCCGTTTTCACGCTCATTTTTTTTCAGTCGCGCGCCCAGTTCCTTCGCCGCGGCGGCGGTGACACGCAGAAAGGTTTTCCGTTCGTGCATCAGCGTGATCGCGTCGCCGGTGGCCGCGTCGATGAGCGTACTGATCGCCGGCGACAGGTCCGCGCGGGCTTTGTCCCCCTGGATGCGCATCGTCATCTCGCCGGACTGCGCGCCGCCCTCGACTTTTTGCACGACGACGAGATCGGCCCGTACGCCACAAACCGCCGCGGCGACACAGAGCGCAGCGGCGGTTCGGATGGAAATTCGGCGCGAGCCGGAGCGGAGTCCCGTCATGGCGGGAGCCTACCCGGCTTTAACGGAAAAAATAGCTAAAGCCAATCTGGCCGCCGATCGAGTTGAGGCCGAGGTTGTGTTGGGTGGTGCTGGCGTTGGAGATGTGGCGGTAACCGGTTTCCACGGCGAGCGCCCAGTTGTCGTTGAAATGGTAGCGCAATCCGACGCCGCCTTGGAGGAACGCCTCGATGTTGCCGCCGAGAAGGAACTGCGCGCTCGTGTCCGCATCGTGGTAAACCGCCGCGCCACCAATCTGCACGTACGGCACCAGCTTTTGGCCGGGGTGTTGCACAAAATTCCAGCGCAGGATGATCCCGCCGGAGACGAGATAGCTCGCTGGGCCGCTGAAAAATTCGCCGCCCGAGGCTTCGAGGAGGAATTCAAAATTGCCGCGGTACCACCCTTCAAAAACCGGGTCGGTGACCATGTAGCCGATGCGCAAACTTTGCAGCGCGTAGTCGAAACGAGGCTGGTTTTTGAAAACTCCCAAGTCCGCAAAACCGCCCGCGAGCGCTTGGAATTCGAGCGCGCCTTTTTCGTACGGGAAATTGCTCAACGCGATTTCTTTCGAACTGCGCATCGCGACGGAACCGGCCTTGGCGGAAGAAAAGCCGCCCGCAAAACACAGGGCGAGCACGGTCAGAACAGTGATTTTTTTGGTCATGGCGGAAGGTTGTAAGAGGATCGTCAACAAATTCCGAGAGAAATTTTCGCGGCAAAAGACGCCTCGATCGGCGCATCCATCGACTTCCCTTGGATGCGGCTCGTGATCGGGTTGGCGATGAGGACGGTTTGCGAAGTAGCGCGAGCTTCCAGCTCGCATCCGGTTTGGTTCGCAAGCTGGAAGCTTGCGCTACTTTCCAGGAGCCGCGCCCAGCCTTCATCCAGAAGCGCGAGGCCGCTGAGTCCGGTGCCGCCCATGCTAGTCCAGTCAGTCCCGGCGCCGCAGCAGACGCATCTGCTCCCGGCCTTCGCGCCCGGCGTACGTGCGCTGCGGCGTCCATTCTTTCACCACCTCAAAGTGCGGGGAAAAAAGCGCGTCCAACTCCGTGATGCTCACCCCAAACGGCGGTCCCTCCTCCACTCCGGGATCGAGATAAAACACCGCCAGCAGATGCGCTCCCGGCTTCAACGCGGTGACGACGGCGCGCACGTAATCCGCGCGGCGCTCCACCTCGATCGCGCAGAAACAAGTGTGCTCCCACACCCAGTCGAAACTCGCCCGCAAATCCGGCGGCAAGTCGAACAAGTCGGCGCACAGGTAATTTTCGCCGCCGGTTTTGGCAAAAGCCTCCGCCCGCGCGATCGCCCCAGGCGCGATGTCCAAGCCGGTGACTTCGCCGCCCACCCGCGCGAGCGCGCGCACGTCGTGGCCGAGGCCGCAGCCGGGCACGAGGATTTTTCCGCGCGGCGGCTGAGCTTGCAGAAAATCGACGAGCGCGGGATGCGGCGCGCCTTTGTCCCAAGGCGTGTCGGCGGTCTCGTAGCGTTGCTGCCAGTCGGTGGGCATGGGCTTCAGCCGCGCACCCACACCGTCGCCTGCGCGATGCTCCACTGATATTTCCGCGTGTGTTCGCGAATCAGAAACGGCAGGTCCAGCGTGCGGTGCAGTTTGAAGTTGGGCGCGAGGAGCGATTTGAGCGTGTCGAAGGTGTAAATCTTTTCGCCGTCGGCCTCGCGTCCCCCGAGCCATTTGCCATGCGGGGTGAACTCCTCCATCCAAGTGTACGGCGAGGTGAGGATGAGCTGGCCGCCGGGTTTGACGAGCGTCGGCAGGCGTTGAATCAACCGGCCGGGGTCGCCCATGCGGTCGAGCAAATTGGAGGCGAGGACGATGTCGTGCAGGCCCAGGTTCTCGCGCAGGTTGTGCGCGTCGCCCACTTCGAAATGCACGCGCCGCCGGTCGATGTCCGCCGGCACCCGCCCGATGCAGCGCGATTTGAGCACGCCCTCGTCCACGCGGTCGAAGCCGAGCCGCCCGTTTTTTTTCAACTCAATCGCCGCCATGATGAAACGATGCGACACGTCGATGCCCGTCACCGATTCGCACAGACGCGCCAGCTCAAAGCTGCCCCGCCCGACCGCGCAGCCGATGTCCAGCCCCGTCGCGTTCCCGTGCAGCAAACTGCGATCAACGCACTCGCGCACGCAGCGCAGCGGAAAATCCAGCGCGTCGCGCGGGCCGAACGCGAACGGCAAAACGTCCTGGGCCTCGCCGTAGTGGAAGAGCAGGTATTGCGAAAGGAGCTGGTCGGATTCGTAAATGAAATTCATGGGCGCGGGACCATCAGAGCAATCCAGCAGCGGGAAAGCGCCACGGATGAACACAGATTTACACGGTCGAACGCAGAAGACACTTCTCTTATCCGTGTTTCATCCGAGTTCATCCGTGGCGAAAAAAGCGGGGACGCCTTTCTGGGAGCGTGTTGAAAATTCCCGCGGCGAGTGTTGCCGCGCGGCTTTTGGAGGAATCTGGAAGCCATGAACCCAGGAAGGCCGGAATTTTCAGACGCAGGTTTTCGTGGCTTCGTGGCTTCCAAATTCGATTTTTTCAACTGGCTTCAAGCAGTGAGCAGCCCGCGCAAATACGCCGACGGCTCGTAATTTTCGATCACCACCTCCACGCGGTCTCCCCAGCGCAACCGCGCCTGCGGCACATTTATTTCCGGCGTTTTGGTCGGCGAAAACAAAATGTCGTCGTGCTGCGCCTTGCCCGGTTCGGCAAACTTTTCGGGCGTGAGATGGCCGCCGAGATGATCGCTGCGGCCGGTCGCGACGTGGAGCGTGCCGAGGATTTTTTCGTCCTGAATGTCGCGCCCGGACGGCGGCAGTTCCTGCGTGCCAAAGCCGAGTTCGCCCAGCTCGCCCGTGGCAGGATCGTTCGCGTGTTTTTCGTTTTCCTCGTCGATGGTTTGCTGGTTGCCACTGATCAACGACACCTCGCTTACCCGGCCCTGCTGCACGCGGCAGAGGCCGATGGTGCCGTCCTCGTATTTCATCGGGAACTCGCCTTCCGCGCCCGTCGGCACGAAGTAGATTTCGCCCGCCGGCAGGTTCGCCACGTCCGGCTCCCCACTGCGCACGAGGCCGTGGCTTTTCTGCGCTTCCTGCCCGCCAAGTTCGAGCCGCAGCGTGAAGCGCTGGCCTTCGATTTCGTAGTCGATCTCAGCGGCATCGGCGCCCGTCATTCCGACGCGCAGCTTTTCCGCGAGACGGCTGACTTCGTTGTAATCGACCGCGAGCCCAGTGCGCAGGATGATGTCGTTCACCCCGTGCAGCGTCGCGCCGCGAAAGCCGATTTTCTTCGCGAGCGCAGTCAGTGGCGCCGTCGCGGAAAAGGTCGAGATGCAGAGGATGATGTCGTAGTTCGGATAAATATCGCGCGCCAAACTGTGCGCGCGGCCATCGGTCGAAAAGGCCTCGTCGGGCAGGTCGCGATTGCTGCCGCCGGAGATCTTGTAGGCGAACAAATCGCCGTCCTTCAAACTGAGTTCCTCCAGGACGCCGGCGCGCAAAGGCTCGTAAAAGTCCCTCACCGCGTGCCGCTGAATCGACCATTTCGGATCGGCGAGAAACTTAAAATCCTGCACGTCGCGCGGCTCGTCGAGATCGATCAGGATGCAGACGCGCTCACCCGGCTTCGGGTTAAAAACGGTGCGCAGCAGGCGCGACAAGCTGAACGGCGGAAACAAGCGGGGGGCCGTTGCGGCGGCTTGGGGAATGGTTGCGAGCATGGCGGATTTTCTGGTTGGGTGAAGACAGGCAAATGATCTGGCGCATTCAAAACCATCGACTCGATCTTGCAGACCGCGCGCTGATCATGGGCGTGCTGAACGTGACCGTAGATTCCTTCTCCGACGGCGGCAAGTTTGCCGACGTGGAATGCGCCGTGGAGCACGGACTCGCGATGGCGCGCGACGGCGCGGACATCATCGACCTCGGCGGTGAATCGACGCGCCCCGGTGCGGAGCCGGTGAGCGAGGAGGAGGAAATGCGGCGCGTGCTACCGGTGGTCGAAAGGCTGAAGGCGGAGGGCGGAGGGCGGAAGGATGAATCGCGAGTATTTCCGACTTTCCCCATCCTCTCCATCGACACCTCCAAACCCACTGTCGCTGAAGCCGCAATTTCGCGCGGCGCCGGCATCATCAACGACGTGACCGGCCTGCGCGACGACGCGATGCTCGACGTGGCGCGGCGCACCGGCGCGGGCGTGATCGCGATGCACATGCAAGGCACGCCCCGCGACATGCAGCGCGCGCCGCAGTATGACGACGTCTTGCGCGAAGTGCGCGCGTTTTTTGAGAAAACATTTCAGCGCGCCGTCGCGGCGGGCCTGGACCCGGAGTGCCTCGCGTTCGACCCCGGCATCGGCTTTGGCAAAACGACCGCGCACAATCTGGCGCTGCTGAAAAATCTCGCGGCCCTGCGTGTCGCGGCCCGTCCGCTGGTTGTCGGCGTGTCGCGAAAATCTTTTCTCGGGAAAATCATCGGCAGCGAAAAGATGGAAGACCGCGCGGCGGCGACAGTGGCGCTGACGGCGTTGCTACGCGAACGCGGCGCGAACGTGCTTCGCGTCCACGACGTGAAGCCCAACGCGGACGCGCTGCGCGTGGCCGAATCCCTCCTCACGTCCTCGTGCCTGTCATTCTGAGCGCAGGCTTGGCGGAGTCGAAGAATCTCTTGAACCCTTTTCGGCGTGCCGCCTCACGGGGAAGTGCATGAGATTCTTCGACTCCGTTCCGTTCGCTCTGGCGAACTCCACTGCGCTCAGAATGACACGCGTTTTTTCAAACTGTGCCATCCGAGATTCTTCAACTTCGCTCCCCCCCGCTTGAAGCCGGGTTAACACTCCGCTCAGACTGACACAGCTCGATATCAAGCCGCCATCACGAGCAAAACTTCCGGCTGAATATTTCCCAAAACCAGCTACCCTCGCCGCTCGCCCATGATCATCCGCACCAAAGCCTACGCGCGCGCCGGGCTCGTCGGCAATCCGTCCGACGGCTACTTTGGCAAGACGATTTCGTTCATCGTCCGCAACTTTTGCGCCGAGGTCGTGCTCTACGAAACGCCCGAGCTGGAAATCCTGCCCAACGACCGCGACCACTCGCGCTTCGAGAGCATCCACGACCTCGCCGAGGACGTGAAACAGTTCGGCTACTACGGCGGCATCCGGCTGCTGAAGGCGGCGGTGAAACGCTTTCACGATCACTGCGCTGAAAACGGCATCCAGCTTCACGAGCAAAACTTCACCATCCGCTACCAGTCGAACATCCCCGGCCAAGTCGGCATGGCGGGGTCGAGCGCGATCATCACGGCCGGGATGCGCGCGCTGATGAACTTTTACCAAATCACCATCCCCAAGCCCGCGCTCGCGAACCTCGTCTTGAGCGTCGAGAACAACGAACTCGGCATCCCCGCCGGGTTGCAGGATCGAGTCATTCAGGTTTACGAGGGGCTGGTTTACATGGATTTCGACAAGGCGCTGATGGCAAAACAAGGCCACGGGCGCTACGAGGAAATCGACGTGCGCCTGCTGCCGCCGGTCTATGTCGCCTATCGCACCGACCTCTCCGAGGGCACGGAAGTTTTCCACAACGACATTCGCAGCCGGTTCAACCGCGGCGACAAGGACGTGGTCGCGGCGATGCACTTTTGGGCCGAACTCGCCGAGCGAGTGAAGGTCCATCTGCTGCGCGGCGAGAAGGAAAAGATCCCGCCGCTGCTGGACGCGAACTTCGACAAGCGGCGCGAGATTTACAAAGTGAGCGAGGGCAACAACCGGATGGTGGACGCCGCGCGCTCCGTCGGCGCGAGCGCGAAGTTCACCGGCAGCGGCGGCGCGATCATCGGCACCTACGATGACGAGACGATGTTCCAGAAACTCGTCGCGAAACTCGAACCGCTAGGCGTGAAGGTGATCAAGCCGCAAATCTTGCCGGAGTAACCAAGTCGCAGCCCGTAAAGAGTTAGGTCCAACTGGGATATTGGGCTGCCCTTCTAAGTCACGTCATGCTCTTCATCGTGCGGAAGGTTTGGTTAGTGCTTCGTGCGCGCCGCTCGAAGGTATCAGGTGTGTGAACGAGTCCTATGAAGAAACAAGCTGCCAAAGGCCGCGGGGAAGAAGGAAAGTCTCCGCGCGTCCACTCCATCGAGGAATACTTAGCCTCCGTGAACCCTGTGCAGGCAAAGACTCTCAAGTCCGTCATTGACTTGATTCTTGCCAAGTTTCCGGGGCTGGCGTCCAAGATTTCCTGGAACGTGCCCCAAATCCATCGGGCCGGACAATATGTGTTTGGCCTTTCCGCCTTAAAGCATCATCTGGCATTGGCGCCATGGAGTCCGCGTGTCTTGGAAGCCTTTGC
>JANXWU010000333.1 GCA_025350985.1 Spartobacteria bacterium
GAGCAAACATAAAACCAAAAATCCATCAGCCCTAAATCTACGCCCATGTTTACCTCGATGATCTGTAATTGATCTGGTAAATTCTAATAGACCATCGGGTCCTAAAATAGGGATTTTTTCAATGTCAATTAGAGCCGCAACGTACATCGTCGTTCTGCCCCACATTGTCAAATTGATCGGATTTGATAAACTGGGTTCACAACACAGGGAGGTGTTTGTGGATTTGGAAGTTTTGAAGAAGCGGATCAGCACATTTCGAGGTGAAGGTGGCCGGGTGCGGATTACGGACGAGGGTTTAATGATGGAGATTTTGTTAGCATGGGAGCAGTGGACGGGTCCATCAGGGGAGTTTTACCGAGCCATTGGCGTAAGCCAAACTGGCATGGCTTCGATTATTGGCCGAGCCAAAAAGCTCAGACGTGAAGGCCACTTTCCGGCCGGAGACTTCAAGGAGATCAAGGTTGCTGATGGCGGCACCTTGGGATCCCTGCCCCCTTGCAGTGGGATCGAGATTGCCTGGGACAATGGGAAGTTGATCAGGTTCACAGCAGTGGATCAACTGGTGGATTTTTTGAAGAAGGTGGCATGATTTCATTCAACCGTCGAACAAAAGTTTTTGTTGCTAAAGAACCCACGGATATGCGGGCAAGCTATGACACTTTGTTTGGCAAAGCCAAAGGGGTCTTGAACCAAGACCCCTTTTCCGGGCACTTGTTTGTGTTCATTAATTCCAAAAGAAGTTCCATCAAATGCCTGTACTACGACGGCACAGGGCTTGTGCTGCTGTGCAAACGCCTGGAAAAAGGGGTTTTTAGCAGGATCAACCCCATGTACAGAGGGGAAATTGTTCTCACGGCTGCAGAGTTTGCATTATTTTTTGAAGGAGCCGACCTTGAAAAAAGATTTGTGGAAAGCCCCAGTGAAATAAAAAAATCATTCCCAGTGAGTCAAGAGTTGCAACAAGCTTCCCTATGAGAAATCATTTTCTCATTGATGGAACAAACAGATTTCGGGATTGCAGATTCAACAAAAATACAGACATTCAGCAGAGAAGAGCTGATTGAAAAATATCAAATTGTTTCTGACGAACTTGCCCGGGCCATCAGCGAGATCTATGAGCTGCGCAACTTAAAAATTACTGATGAACAATTGCGCTTCATTCTTGAAGAACAGCTGGGTGAGCTTCGGCATGATTTGTTTGGTGCAAGTTCCGAGAGATACAAAAAGCCTGAAAAAACAAAAGCTCCCTCGGAACCAAAACCCCGAGTAAAAAAACCCAGTGAAAGATACCCCAATATCCCAGTCAAAGAGCAAATTGTTACCATGGATCCAGCGCCGAACTGCCAGGCTTGCGGCAAAGGGATGACCGATTCCGGGATGACAGAAGATTCTGAACAGCTCACAGTCATTCCAAAAAAATATGAGATTCAGCTCATCAAGCGAGTCAAGTACCGCTGCACTTGCCAGGCCTGCATCCTGACAGCTCCGGTGCCACCTAGGATCATCGAGGGCTCGAGCTACTCTGATGAGATGATTGTGGATGTGGTCTTATCAAAATATTGTGACCTGATTCCCATTGAAAGATACGTTCAGATGGCAGCCCGGGGCGGACTTGTGGATCTTCCCCCACATAGTCTCATTGAGCTTACCCACGCTTTTGCTGATTTTGTGTCCCCCGTTTATAGTCTGATCAAGCAAGAGGTCATGCAGGCCCGAGTGCTTAACGCTGATGAGACCCCGCACCGCATGCTTGAAGGAAGTGAAAAAAAATCCTGGTACCTGTGGGGGTTTTCCACACCAAGACTTTGTTTTTTGGAATGCCATGATACTAGGTCCGGTGATGTCGCAAGCGACATCTTGCTTAAATCAAATTGCGAAGTGTTAGTAACCGATGTTTTCTCTGGCTATGGCAAAGCCATCAAGATTACCAACCAATCCAGACTGAATGAACAAAGAGTGCTGATCAAAAATGGCAACTGCAACGCCCACGCAAGACGGTATTTTTTCAAACCAAGATTGCAGTACAAAGAAGCTAACTACTACCTTGAACATTACCACCAGATCTATCAACTCAATGTGGATGCCAAGGGAAAATCCCATGCTGAGGTTCTTGAAGTCAGATCTCAGATGAAAATCCATTTTGAAGAAATGAAAAAAAAGGCTTTTGAGGAATTTCCCATGTATCCCAATAAAAACAAATACAGAAAAGCACTGTCTTACTTTTTGGAAAACTACGAGGGACTCACTTTGTTTCTGGGTGATCCGGAAGTTCCAATCGACAACAATGCGCAAGAAAGGCTTCTTCGAAGTCACGTAGTTGGCAGAAAAACTTGGTATGGGACTCATTCCGAAAGAGGTGCTCTGACTGCCGCCATATTGTTTTCAATTGTGGAGACCTGCAAACTGAACCGGGTCAACCCACGCGAATATTTTCAAAATCTGGTCGAAGATCTATTGCTCACCAATAAACCTTGCACCCCGAAGGACTTCAAAGACTTACGCCAATCCTGACGGGCTGGTTTGATGATGTACATAAAAAGAGATGGGCGATTGAGACGTCATTTAAAGATCTCACGCACACTTTGAAAATAGGTCAGTGGCATTCGAAAAAGATCAATGGTATTTTACAAGAAATTTATGCATTGTTATGGT
>JANXWU010000420.1 GCA_025350985.1 Spartobacteria bacterium
TTGTCCGCCGCCAGCGGGGGCGAAATCTCGATGGTCGTCAACTCATCGAGACGCAGCATGCTCAGGTCCGTGAATCGCACCGCCGCTCGGCTGAACTCGCCCGTGCGGAGCTTGTCGCTGATGGCGAGTTCCACTCCGACAGGCGCGGCTTTCCAAGTCGAGCCGCTTACTTGCGCATCGACGCTGTTTTCCTTTTCAACCAGCACCGCCGCCCGCGCACCCGGAACATCCTTCGCCTGAAGCGAGGACCAATGGACAAGTGTAAACCCCAGCCCCAACAGCAGAAGACGCCCCATGAACATGGGAGAGGAAAATACTGGTTGTTCAGGATGAGACAATCACAAACATTAACTTTGGCGACGCGAGGCGGGCTCCTTAGCCGATGCCGCATCCCTCTCGGCATCCCCGCTTTGGTCAGGCCGGTCTCGGCAGTGTGATGGAGAATACCGCGCCGCGCCCGGCTTCACTCCACGCGCGAATTTGCCCTTGGTGTTCCTCGACAATTCGTTTGCAAATCGAGAGACCCAGCCCCGTGCCCTGAGCCTTGCCATGAGTCGCGAACGGCTCGAAAAGATGGGAGGCAATTTCGGGCGCGATGCCCGGCCCGTTGTCTTCAAGTTCCGTCATCACCTCCCGCTCCGTCACGCGAAAGCGGAGCGTGATTTTTCCACCGTCGGGCATGAAGTCGATGGCGTTGTTGACGAGATTTAGGAAAACATGGAGCAACCTGGTCCGGTCCAACAAAACCGTAATGTCTGGCGGCGCATTTTCGCAGTCGATGCTCACATGTTTCTCCGCAGCCTCCAGCCGAAGCTCTTCCAGGACTTCGCGAATGAATTCGCCGTAGTGGGTCGGAACCATCGCCACGCCGCGCGAAGTACCGCGGGTAAACTCCAGCAATTCGCTGATCATGTTGGCCAGACGGTCCACCTGCTTGCGGATTAGGACTTTCGCTTCGGTCCGGTTTTCGGGAGTTGCGAAATCGGCTCCGGCAAGATCACCGGCGATGCCGATCATGTTCAGCGGGTTTTTAAAATCATGCACGATCGACTGCGCAAACCGCCCCACCAAGGCCAGTCGTTCTGCTTGAAAGACCTCATGAAGATAGCGCCGGTCGAACTCCCGCATCCGCTGGCTAAATTCCTGCATCAAGGAAATCAGCAGCTTCGGCGACTCACCCAACACACGAAACATTTCATCCCGAGAGATAAAAGTGACCACGGTCTCCACTTTGGCGGTGGCGGTGGCGGAGCGCGGCCCATGGTCCACCACGGCCATTTCCCCAAAAAAAGTGCCCGGTCCCAAGTGCGACAGCACCCGGCGATCCTGGCCGTCGATCAGCGCCGAGATCTCCACACTTCCTTCGTTGACCACATAAACGCCGTCGCCGAAATCCCCTTCCTTGAAAATGATATGTCCGGGCCGAAAGGATAGCCTGGCGGCAGTGCCGTTCAGGCTCCGCAATTCATCCGACAGTAACTCGCTAAACAATTTGGCGGAGTTCGATTCTGCCATTCCGCGACCATCAGGAAAACCAATCGGTCTGTAAAGAGGCGATATTTCAGGTGATTCGCCCAATGGCGTGCAAGCCAGGAAGATTTTAGAAGCTGGCCGCAATTCGCCACGCGGAACACAGGCATCTTGCGTGTGCGGATCGCAGGTCTCCAGCCTGCGTTCCTTCGCAATGCACGCCCGCCGCACAGCATGGAAGGCTGTGTTCCGATTGGCCTTTTTCCAAGCATGAGCTAGTTCTGCGGTCAGTCTCAACCAACGCCAAACGCTAACGTGGAATGCCTCGAAAGATTCGCCAGCTCATCTCCGATCTCGAACGCGCGGGTTGGCACATCGAAATCGGCGGAAAAGGCAGCCATCGCAAGTTTGCGCATCCTCGCTCGCCGCGTAAGCTCATTCTCAGCGGTGCTGCCGGCAACGACGCGCATCACTATCAGGAAAAGCTTGTGAAATCAGCCATCCGCGCAGTTCAGCCATGAAAATAGACTATCTAAAATTCGTGCAATGGAATGACGAGGATCGTTTGTTCATCGGTTATTGCCCCGACCTTTTCATCGGCGGCGTTTGCCACGGCTCGGACGAACAAAAAGTCTATCGCGACCTGAGCCGTCTCGTCGCGGATGAGATTACTTCCCGGCAGCGCACGCGTCAGGCTTTGCCAAAGAAAGCGGCTATGGTTAGTGTTCCAGTCGCAGCGTGAGTCGCATTGCCCCGCGCGCACATAAGCCATGAAAATACCCGCTCCACAGGCGCATCGTCCTCGCCGAAGACATGCCGCAAAACAAGCTTTGCCGCGGAGACGTTGCGACCATCGTCGAATACTATGAAAGGCGCGCGGCCCAGGAACCCGGCTACGCGCTTGAGGTGTTCAACGCGCTCGGGGAAACCATCGCGGTCGTGACCGGCTGCGAGTCTCAAATCGAACCATTACGGAAGGACGAGGTTTGAGCGTCCGCCCTCAGATCGCAGCATGAAAGAGCCGCCGATGAAACTGAAGTTCCTACCGCTTGTTCCGAACTCCAGTTCGGGAACGCATCATTCTATGAAACATAGCTTCCTAAGAGCCCGGATACTCTTGCAACAGAATCGCTCTGAGCGAGGACATTTCCAAACGAGAGTTCGGGAGCGAGCGAACAAACTTGCTCTCTTTTGTGGACGTTTGCTTCTGCCTCGCATTGTTTCGTGGTGCGGCGTCGCGTTGGCTGCCTGGCTGACCACGGCTCTTGATGTTGAGGCGCAAACGACAGCGCTTTACCGGATCACAGACTTGGGCACCTTGGGCGGCACATACAGCTACGCCTTCGCTATTAACGAGAGCGGTCAAGTCGTCGGTGAGGCAACCACATCCAGCGACGATTCCTCCTACGCCCACGCCGTGCGCTGGTC